>CALXJW010000011.1 GCA_944388725.1 uncultured Clostridia bacterium
GAAAATATTGATAAAATAATAAATATAGACCAATCACCAATAGGAAGAACACCACGTTCAAATCCAGCAACATATACGGGAACATTTGATATTATTAGAGATATATTTGCAGGAACCAATGAAGCCAAAATACGAGGATATGATAAAGGTAGATTTAGTTTTAATGTTTCTGGCGGAAGATGTGAAAGCTGTAATGGTGATGGTGTTCATAAAATAGAAATGCATTTTTTGCCTGATGTATATGTACCTTGTGAAGTTTGTAAAGGAAAAAGATATAATAGAGAGACATTAGAAGTAAAATATAAAGGAAAAAATATTGCAGATGTATTAGATATGACTGTTGAAGAAGCACTTGAATTTTTTAATAATATACCTAGAATAAAACAAAAAATTCAAACACTTTATGATGTTGGATTAGGATATATTAAATTAGGACAACCTTCAACAACATTATCAGGAGGAGAAGCACAAAGAGTAAAATTAGCAACAGAATTATCAAAAAGAGCAACTGGAAAAACATTGTATATTTTAGACGAACCTACAACAGGGCTTCATATAGCAGATGTTCATAAATTAATCGATATACTACAAAGATTAGTAGATACAGGAAATACAATTATAGTTATAGAACATAATTTAGACTTAATAAAAACATGTGATTATATAGTAGATTTAGGACCAGAAGGTGGAGATGCAGGAGGAGAAATTGTTGCAGTTGGAACACCTGAGCAAATTTGTAAAAATGATAAAAGCTATACAGGTAAGTTTTTGAAGAAGTATTTGGAAAGGTAGAGTAAGTTGAGCATTAAAAAATTAGAAGATTTTATTGCACAAATGCCAAAAGAAATAGAGAGTAAATTAGAAAAAGCAAGATATTTATATATAGAGTTAGGGAAAAGAAGTTTTTATGATAAAAGCTATGAATATATGATGTTCGGAGAAGAAAGTGATTATTTAATATATTCTGATAAACCATATTCAGAACCAAATGTTGTAATTTGTACAACACTAGTAAAACAATATGCCGAACTATTAACAGGAGTTAATATAAAAAATAGAATTTTGGTGGATGAAAAAGGACATTATTCTCTTATATTTGAAGATGATATTGGCGGAGAGCATATTACTGATATAACTAAAGATTTAAAAAATATACAATTTAAGTGCAGTACATCATATTTTGGAGTAGGTACTATAAGTAAAAGCGATTTAAGAGAAATTGATATTGGTATTAATTATATAACTAAAAATAGAGGATATTCAAATGATTATTGGCATATGGTAAAAGATAGATTGCAAAGAATGAAACTAAGTGAAAGAGAAAAATGCGAAAAAATATTTGAAAGTTTAAAATTATTTGGAGATTTATCTAAATTAGGAGAAGTTGAATTGTTTGAGATGTATAGAAAATTTTTTCAATATTGTTTAGACGGAAATGAAAAAGTCCAATTTTATTCAACTAAAATGTCAAATGAACCAGAAGAATATTTTATGAGATTAAGTACTAATTCAAGTGTGATAATATATAGATTAGATCCTAAGGTTTTACAATTTGTTCTGTTTCGAGAAAGATCGCTAGAAAGATAGAGAAAATAATAAATGATTATATAAAAATGAGGTTTTATTAATAGTTGGAGTAGAAAGCTTTAAAAGTATTCTGCTCCAACTTTTGGTATAATTTTATGTTTGGACTGAAAAACAATTATTAATATATTAAAATATTTCGATAGTGTAATAAAACTGTAACGAAAATGTAATATTAAATTACTTGACTAGGGTAAACGGAAAAAGTTATAATAAGCAAAAAGAATAAGAGGAATAATAATAGTGTAGAACACAGTTAAAATTATAACTTCACTTTTATTTTAAGTACATAAAATATATTATAAAATGGTAATATTTGTTGGGCAACGAGTATTACCATTTTTATTATTTAATTATCAATAATATATTGCTATTTTTATAAAAAAATAGTAAAATATAAAATGTAGAAAGAGGGAGAAAAAGTGAAATTATTAGAATTTAATTATGAATTACCAAAAGAATTAATAGCACAAACACCAATAGAAAAAAGAGACGAATCAAGATTAATGGTACTAGACAGAGAAAAACAAACAATAGAACACAAAACATTTAAAGATATAATAGACTATTTAGAACCAGGAGACTGTTTAGTAAGAAATAACACAAAAGTATTACCAGCAAGACTATACGGAAAAAAAGAAACAGGAGCAAAAGTAGAATTTTTATTATTAAACCAAATGGAAGGAGACATTTGGGAATGCATTGTAAGACCAGGCAATAAATTACATGTAGGAACAAAAGTGAAATTTGGAGATGGACTATTAAAAGCAAATATATTAGAAGTAATGCCAGGTGGAACAAGAAAAGTAGAATTTAAATATGATGGAATCTTTAACGAAATTTTAGATAAAATAGGTTTAATGCCATTACCACCATATATACACGAAGAATTAAAACAAAATGAAAGATATCAAACAGTATATGCAAAATATAATGGTTCAGCAGCAGCGCCAACAGCAGGATTACATTTTACAGAAGAATTACTAGAAAAAATAGAAAAAAAAGGCGTAAAAATAGCAAATGTAACTTTACATGTAGGAATAGGAACATTTAGACCAGTAAAAGTAGAAAATATAGAAGAACACAAAATGCATTCAGAACATTATTATATAAAACAAGAAGATGTACAAAAAATAAATGAAACAAAAGAACAAGGAAAAAGAGTAATAGCAGTAGGAACAACATCATGTAGAGTATTAGAAACAATAGCAGATGAAAACGGAAAAGTTTCTGTAACAGAAGGAGATACAAAAATATTTATTTATCCAGGATATAAATTTAAATGTTTAGATGGATTAATAACAAATTTCCATTTACCAGAATCAACACTATTAATGTTAGTATCAGCTTTAGCAGGAAAAGAATATATAATGAATGCATATAACGAAGCAGTTAAACAAAAATACAGATTTTTTAGTTTTGGAGATGCAATGTTTATAAAATAGTAAGGAGAATAGAAAATGAAACCAGCAATAACATATGAATTATTACACGAATGTAAACAAACGGGAGCAAGAAGAGGAGTGGTACATACACCACATGGAGATATACAAACACCAATATTTATGCCAGTTGGAACACAAGCAACTGTAAAATCAATGACACCAGAAGAACTAAAAGAAGAAGTAAAAGCACAAATAATATTATCAAATACATATCATTTATATTTAAGACCAGGACATGAAATAGTAAAAGAAGCAGGAGGGCTTCATAAATTTATGAAGTGGGATAGACCAATTTTAACCGATTGTGGAGGATTTCAAGTATTTAGTTTAAGTGATTTAAGAAAAATATCAGAAGATGGAGTAGAATTTAAATCACATCTAGATGGAAGTAAGCATATGTTTACACCGGAAAAAGTTATGGAAATAGAAAATGCATTAGGAGCAGATATAATAATGTCATTTGATGAATGCTGTCCATATCCTTCAACATATGAATACACAAAAAACTCAATGGAAAGGACAACAAGATGGGCAAAAAGATGTATAAAAGCACATTCAAGAGAAGATCAAGGACTATTTGGAATAATACAAGGTGGATTTTATAAAGATTTAAGAGAAAAATCTGCAAAAGATTTAATAGAATTAGATTTACCAGGATATGCAATAGGAGGAATTAGTGTAGGAGAACCAAAAGAAGAATTTTTAGATATTTTAAAATTTACTGCTCCACTAATGCCAAAAGATAAGCCAAGATATTTAATGGGAGTAGGAACACCAGATTATTTAATAGAAGCAGCAATAGCAGGAATAGATATGTGTGACTGTGTATTACCAACAAGAATTGCTAGAAATGGAACAGCAATGACACCACATGGAAAAGTTGTAGTAAGAAATGCAACATATGAAAGAGATTGGGGACCATTAGATTCAGAATGCGATTGCTATACATGCAAAAATTATACAAGAGCATATATCAGACATTTAATAAAAGCAAACGAAATATTAGGAGTAAGATTACTTTCAATACATAATTTGAGATTTTTAACAAGATTAATGGAACAAGTAAGAGAAGCAATAGAAAATGATAATCTTGGAACTTTCAAAGAAGAATTTTATAAAAAATATGGTTACGAAAGATAGGAGAGAATTATTATGGAACTATATAATGAAGATAATCAAAATAAAAAATCAAAAGCACCGGTAATGTTAGGAATATTAATTGTATTGTTAATTATTGTAAGTATTCTTATAGTTACTTTAATAATATATTTGAAAAGTACAATTTTAAAAATTACAATTGATGGTGCAGATTTTAGTGACTTAGAAAAAATATTATATATAGAAGAAACAGAAAGTGAGAGTAAAATCTATATACCTATTAGAAAAATTGCAACATATTTTAATTATGAGGACTATAGTGGAGATTATAAATATAAATCAGAAGATTCTACAAAATGTTATGTAAAAAATGAATTTGAAACAGCTATGTTCACATTAGATTCAGACACAATGATAAAAACAAGAGGAGATTCAGATTACGATTATATCAAAATAGATGAAAAAGTTTTTGAAAAAGATGGAGAATTATATACTACAATAGAGGGAATAAAGAAAGCATTCAATGTAGAATTTATATATGATCAAGCAAAAAATAATATAGAAATATATACAATGGATTATTTGTTAAAATATTATACAACAAGTTTAGGGTATGAAAATTATTCTCAAGAATTTACAGATAAAAAATCTATATTTGAAAATATGATAATAATACAACAAAATGGATATTATGGTGTAATAGAAGCAAGCACAGGGAAGTCAATATTAGAACCAAAATATGAATTGATATCATATCTGCCAAATACAACAGATTTTTTAGTAAAAAGTAATGGGGTATATGGAATAATGTCAAAAGAAGCTGTTACAAAAGTCAATATAGCATATGATCAAATAAAAATTATTGACAACTCAAATGGATTATATTTAGTCAAAAAGAATAATTTTTATGGAATAATAAATGTTGATGGGAAGACAATTTTAGAACCAGAATATGAACAAATAGGATTAAATACAAACACTTTTGCAGAAAATGGAGTAGAAAATCAATATGTCATTTTGGATAAATTATTACCAATAAAAAATAATAATTTATGGGCATTTTTTGATATAGAAGGAAATCAAGTTACAGAATTTAAATATACAAATATAGGGTGTACATATTCAAAAGTGACAAACACATATCCAGTTTTAATAATACCAAGTTATAACATAGTTATAGTGCAAAAAGATGGATATTATAATTTAATGCAAACAAATGGTACAGAAATAATAAATGGATATGTTTTAGATTCAGTATATATGAAAAGGAATGTATCAACGGGAGAAACAAATTTTTATATGACATACAATGGTAAAACAGAAGATATAGAAAAAGTATTATCAGATCAAGGTCTTTAATGAATAAATAGGAGGAATAAAAAATGGCTACAAGAGAAAAAAATATGTGGATATTATTATTATTTATATGTGCAGGATTAGTAATAGGAGGATTGTTAGGACAAATTGCATCACAAGTAGATTGGCTAAATTGGTTGGCATATGGGCAATCATTTGGGATTGCAGAACCATTTACAATAGATCTAAATGTTATAAAAATCACTTTAGGGTTTATTATAAATATAAATGTAGCAAGTATAATTGGACTAGCAATTTCATTATTTATATATAGAAAAATATAATAATATGATATAAAAGGAAAAACAAATGGGGAAAAAAAGAAAAAATAGAAAAGTACAAATACTTTCAACAATAATAGTATTATTTATAGCGTTAATATTTGGATTGTTTTCAAATGAAGAGTTGCATCAAAAACCTACTACCACTAATTTAGTAACAAATCAAGATATAACTGATAATTTAGAAGTATATTTTATAGATGTAGGACAAGCTGATAGTATATTGATTGTAAACAATGATGATGCTATGCTTATAGATGCTGGAAATAATGATGATGGTGAAGATGTTGTAAATTTTATAAAAGAAAAAGGAATACAAAAATTAAATTATGTAATAGGAACACATCCTCATGAAGATCATATAGGTGGGCTTGATGATGTAATAGATTCATTTGAAGTAGAAAACGTGATGTTACCGGATATCACAACAAATACAAAAACATTTGAAGATGTAATAGAATCAATAGAAAACAAAAATCTAGAAATTACTATACCAAAAATTGGAGATACATTTACAATAGGAGAAGCTAATTGTGAGGTAGAATCATCAATAATAGATAAATCTAATCTGAATTTAGCATCAATAGTAATAAGATTAGAATTTGGGAACACAAGTTTCTTATTTATGGGAGATGCAGAAGAAGAAAACGAAGAACAAATGAATTTAAAAACAACAACAGTATTGAAAGTTGGACATCATGGGTCAACAACGAGCACATCTTTAGACTTTTTAAGGCAAATAAATCCACAAATAGCAGTAATTATGGTGGGAAAAGATAATAGCTATGGGCATCCGGAAAAAGAAACATTAACAAAATTAAATAATATAGGCTCAAAAATATACAGAACAGATTTAAACGGAACAATAACAATAATAAGTGATGGAAATAAATGTGAAGTACAAACAGAAAAATAATTGTAAAAAATGGAGGAACAATGAAAGAACAATTTTCTAGAACCATATCTTTAATAGGAAAGGAAAAATTTGAGAAACTTCAAAAATCAACAATTGCAGTATATGGGATAGGTGGAGTTGGTTCATATGTTGTAGAAGGATTAGTTAGAAGTGGTATTGGACATATAATTTTAATTGATAATGATATAATTTCAGTTACGAACATAAATAGACAAATTCATGCTACTTTGGACACCGTGGGAAAAGATAAAACGGAGATTATGAAACAAAGAATATTAAGTATAAATCCGGAAATAAAAATAGAAACATATAACGCAAGCGAAATAAAAAATGGCGAGGAAAATTTAATAGATGAAAATATAGACTATGTGGTTGATGCAGTAGATACAATAACAACAAAAATTAAATTAATTGAAAAAGCTAAAAAGGAAAATGTAAAAATAATATCATGTATGGGAACTGGTAATAAGTTAGACCCAACAAAATTGGAAATAACAGATATTAGCAAAACATCAGTCTGTCCTTTAGCAAAGATTATAAGAAAAGAATTAAAAAGAAAAAATATTAAAAATGTAAAAGTATTATGTTCTAAAGAAGAACCAATAAAAATAAAAAATGTGGAAGAAAATTCACATAAAACAGTACCAGCAAGTATATCTTTTGTACCATCAGTAGCAGGATTAATAATTGCTGGAGAAGTTATAAAAGATATAATAAAATAATACTTTAAATAAGAAGGGATGAAAAATAATGAGTTTGGGGCTAGCACTAGCTGGAGGAGGCTTACAAGGTATAGCTCATATAGGAGCATTAAAAGCATTGCAGGATTTAAATGTAAAAATAGATTACATATCAGGAACAAGCTCAGGGAGTATATTTGCAGCAATGTTCGCAATGGGATTTACAACAGAAGAAATGAAAAAATTTGCAAGTGAATACTACAAGACATTAACAACAATAGAAAAAAGACCAATAATATCAGCATTTGGAACATATTTAATACATAAAGAAATAAAAATTGGAGGATTAGCTCCAGGGGAAAAAATAGAAAAATTAGTTGAAAAAGTAGCAGAAATGAAAAATATAAAAAATATAAGTGATATTAAAATGCCACTTGCGATACCAACAGTAGATACAATAACAACAAAAGAATGTATATCAATTTCTAAAAAATATGATTTTAAAAATGAGGATATAGATTATATATATGACATACCAATTGAAAAAGCAGTAAGAGCAAGTATGTCATTTCCTGGAATATTTACAACATGTGATTTTAAAAAATATAATTTTATAGATGGTGGAACAAAAGATAATTTACCAATACAAATATTAAAAGATATGGGTGCTACTAAAACGATAGGTTTAAGCTTTAATATAGATAGATATACGCCAACAGATAATGTTTTAAATGTTCTGCTAAGAGCAGTTGATATATTTTCATTAAAAGATGTAAGAGCAGCTCAAAAAATAGCAGATTTAGCAATAGAAATAGATACACAAGGAACTTCATTATTAGAAATAACAAATCTTGAACAATGCTATCAAATTGGTTATGATGAAATAATGAAATATAAAAATCAAATATTATCATTAATTTAAAGGGGGATTTTTAAATGGAATTAAGAGGGGAAGAAATTTTAAAAAGGGCAAAGAAGATGCCAAAATGGATTAAGGTTGGCTATATTATTTGTATATTAGCAATAATAGTTGCATTCGGATTAATAGTGTACAAACAAGAAACACAAACGCCTACACCAATTGATTTTACAACAAGTGGAGCATTAGGAATGCCTAAAGATCAATATGCTTATTTAAAAGTAGAAGGATTAACTGATGCTGTTGCTATATATGGATATACTGATGATGAAAATGATGATTCAAATGATAGGTATTTTATAGCTTTAAGCGGAGGATATATGTATATAGTCAATCTTGATATAAGCACAGAAGAACAATTAAAAGCAATTCAAGATTATACATATTCAACAGATGAAAATGCTGAAGCACCAACACCAGAATTGATATATGGTATGACAGAAGAAGTTCCTACAGAATTAAAACAATTTGTTATAGATTATTACAATCAAATGGTAAGTGAAGAAAATCAATTAACTGTCAATGAGTTTGACATGTACTTTGGAGATGCATTATTAAATGTAAAAAGAGATCCTGTAAATGTGGATTTAGAAGCGGGAATAATACTTATTGTACTTTTAGCTTTAATTATATTATTTATTACTCATATGATAACAAGAGTAAATGCATCTAGAATTAAAAAATATATAAAAAATAATGATTATGAAAGCGATATTGCTTCACAATTAGATGATAATGTAGAAGAAAAATTTTATAAAGATAAAGTAATAATAACAAAAGATTATTTTGTTGAAACAAGACATGAAATTAAAGTGTTTAAATTTTCTGATGTAAAATGGGTACATATTCATAATATAAAATATTATGGAGTTGTAAAAACAAACTCAAGCATAATAGTACATTTGAAAGACGGAAAAACAAATATACAATGTTTAAGTATTACAGGAAAAGAGACAGAGGAATTTATGAGAGTATTTGAAAAAATATGCGCAAAAGTTCCAACAGATGCTCTTAAAGGTTATACATCTGAGAATATGAGAGAGTTTAAAGAATATAAGAAAGATTTAAAAAGAAATATATAAATATATATTTTAAATTCACAAAAAAGAATGAAAAAAACAGGCAAAAAAGTACGAAAATATATTGACAAAACAATAAAATGCTTGTATAATCTTATAGTGACTAAAAATATGGAAAAATTATGAATAGATATATACATATATCTTATACGGGGAGGGATTAAGATGGCACAACCAAAAAGAAGATGGTCTAAAGCAAGAACACATTCTAAAAGATCAACATGGAAATTAGAAAAACAAAATTTTTCTACATGTCCACATTGTCATGAACCAATAATGCAACATAGAGTTTGTTCAAACTGCGGATACTATAATGGAAAAGAAGTAGTTGTTAAAAAAGAAGACAAATAATGCACGAGAATAAACGCCAAGAAAGGCGTTTTTTTCATTAAAAAAGTATTGTAATTTCATATAAAAATGTGTTATAATATATGAAGTTGTTAAAATAAGGGAGGAATATAAAGTGAAAAAATTAAGAAGAACAAATATTGTAGGAACAATCGGACCAGCAAGTGAAAGTGAAGAAATGTTAACAAAATTAGTTAATACAGGATTAAATGTAACAAGAATTAACTTTTCACATGGAGGATATGAAGAAAACGCAGTAAAAATTGATACAATAAAAAAAGTAAGAAAAGAATTAAACAAACCAATAGGATTAATGTTAGATACTAAAGGTCCAGAAATAAGAACAGGAAAATTAGAATCTGGAGATGAAAAAGTAGTTATAGAAGAAGGACAAGAATTCACATTTTTATATGATGATGTAATTGGAAATAACACAAAAACATCAATAGGATATAAAAACTTATATCAAGATGTTGTACCAGGTGCAAAAATATTAGTAGACGATGGTGCAATAGAATTTGAAGTAGTAGAAATAAAAGGTAAAGATATTGTTTGTAAAGCATTAAATACAGGAAGATTAGGAAGCAGAAAAACAGTAAATGTACCAGGATTAAAATTAAATTTACCAGCATTATCACCAAAAGATATTGATGATATAACAAAAGGAGTAAAAGCAGGATTTGACTTTATAGCAGCATCTTTTGTAAGAAGAGCATCAGACGTACAAGAAATAAGAAAATTATTAAATGATAATGGAGGAGAAAGAGTACAAATAATATCAAAAATAGAAAGTCAAGAAGGTATAGACAATTTTGAAGAAATATTAGCATTATCAGACGGAATAATGGTAGCTCGTGGAGATATGGGTGTAGAAATACCAATGGAACAAGTTCCAGTAGTTCAAAAACACTTTATAAAAAGATGTAATGCTGTTGGAAAACCAGTAATAACAGCAACACAAATGTTAGAATCAATGACATCAAATCCACGTCCAACAAGAGCAGAAGTTAGTGATGTTGCAAATGCAGTATATGATAGAACAAGTTGTATAATGTTATCTGGAGAATGTGCTATGGGTAAATATCCAGTAGAATGTGTAGACACAATGGTAAAAATATCAAACTCTATAGAAAATTCAGTAAACTACTGGAAAAGATTTATCAAAAAAGGATCATATGCAGAAAAATCAGAAGATATGGAAAAAAATATTGCATATACAACATGTGCAATGGCAGAACATATTGATGCAGACGCTATAGCAACATACACACATACAGGAAATTCTGTTAGAAAATTAGCTGGAATGGGATCAGGATGCCCAATACTTGCCATAACAGATGACGAAAAAACATTCCATCAATTATCAGTTGTATGGAACGTATATCCAGTATTCGTAGAAGGTGAAGCAACACCAGAAGCTACATTAGAAAAAGGAATTGAAAAATTAAAAACAGAAGGAATATTAGAACAAGGAGATGTAGTTGTATTATCAGGTGGAGCTCAAACATTTGTAGATACAAAATGTGAGAAAAAAGTAATTGGCGGAATAGTAAGAGTATAATTATCGCAAAGACGGTATTCTTGGTAAAAAATTATCAAGGAGATAATCTTTGGGAACAAACATATAATAAAGGACAGTTTTTAATGTTTGAATTTAAAACATAAAGGACTGTCTTTTTTGTGATTTGCATATTAAAGACTGTCCCTTTTGTGCATTTTGCACTTTAAGGACTGTCCCCTTTGTGCACCCTTTGTTCACAATTTTTATATAAAATACTTGCTATTTTTTGTGTAAAATAGTAAAATGTATATGTAAAAATCGAAAAGAAAGGAAGAAAAAAATGTCAAACCCAACAGTAGCAATAATAGGAAAACCAAATGTAGGAAAATCAACATTTTTTAATTATATAGTAGGAAGCAGAATATCAATAGTAGAAGATACACCAGGAGTAACAAGAGACAGAGTATATGCAGAAACAAACTGGAGAGGAAGGAATTTTACTGTTGTAGATACAGCGGGTATAGAACCAGAATCGAGTGATATAATAATATCACAAATGAGAGAACAGGCTCAAATCGCAATAGAAATATCAGATGTTATAATATTTTTAACAGATGTACAACAAGGAATAACTGCAGCAGATGAAGAAATTGCTTTAATGTTAAAAAAATCCCAAAAGCCTATAATATTAGTGTGTAACAAAGCAGATAACTATAATAAAAGCAAAGAAGATGCATACGAATTTTACAATTTAGGAATAGGAGATCCATATTTAGTATCTGCAGCAAATGCACTAGGAATAGGAGATGTACTTGATGCAGTATATGAAAAACTTCCGGTTAAAGACATAAATGAAGATGAGGATAATAGAATCAAAGTAGCAGTAATAGGAAAACCAAATGTTGGTAAATCATCATTAATTAATAAAATATTAGGAGAAAATAGAACAATAGTAAGCTCAATAGCAGGAACAACCAGAGATGCAATAGATACAGAATATGAAAATGACTATGGGAAATATGTATTAATAGATACAGCTGGAATTAGAAGAAAAAGTAAAGTAAAAGAATCAATAGAAAAATTCAGTATAATGAGAACATTAGTTGCAATTGAAAGAGCAGATGTATGCTTAATGATGATAGATGCATTAGAAGGTGTAACAGACCAAGATGCAAAAATTGCAGGAGAAGCACATGAGGCAGGAAAAGGAATAATTATAGTTGTAAATAAGTGGGATGAATATGAAAAAGAAACAGGAACATTAGAAAAATACAAAAAAGAAATATATAATAGACTAGCATATTTGTCATATGCACCAATTATCTTTATATCTGCAAAAACAGGACAAAGAGTAGAAAAACTATTTACAATGATAAATAAAGTAGCTGAACAAAATGCAATGAGAATATCAACATCTGTATTAAATCAAGTAATAAATGAAGCAATAGCAATTGTACAACCACCAACAGATAAAGGAAAAAGATTAAAGATTTTATATGGAACACAAGTAAGTACAAAACCACCAACATTCGTTATTTTTGTTAATAATAAAGAACTATTCCACTTTTCATATGAAAGATATTTAGTGAATCAAATTAGAAAAGAATTTGGATTAGAAGGAACACCAATAAGGATGATAGCAAGAGAAAAAATAGAAAAAGAATAGAAAGGATGATATTTATGTTAGGATATTTAATAGTATCAATTGTAGCATATTTAATAGGAAGTATTAGTTTTTCAGTAATAATAAGCAAAAAAATGGCGGGATTTGATGTAAGAGAAAAAGGAAGTGGAAATGCTGGAGCAACAAATATGTTAAGGTCTGTGGGTAAAAAAGCAGCAGTATTAACATTACTAGGAGATGCGTTAAAAGGAGTAGTTGCAATTTTATTTGCAATAATAGTAGGAGCAATTGCAAAAGATTTGGATAAAGCATTATTAGTTCAATTAGCAGGAATATTTGTAGTAGTTGGACATACATTTCCAATATTTTTTGGATTTAAAGGTGGAAAAGGTGTTGCAACATCATTAGGAGTGCTATTAATGACAAACTGGCAAATAGGATTAATTTGCTTAGTGTTTGCGTTAGTACTAATGGCTCTTACAAGAATGGTTTCAATGGGATCAGTAGGAGCAGCCATTTTATTTCCTATATTAGTATTATTTATTCGTACAAATTACACTATATCAGAAGGAAGCAGTTATTTAATATATAGTATAATATTAGCTTTAATAGTTGCATTTAACCATAGAGCAAATATTCAAAGAATATTAAATGGTACAGAGAATAAATTGAGTTTTAAAAAATAGGAGAAGCAAATGAAAAAAATTATATTAATAATATTGCTACTAATAAATATTTTAAGCATACCAGTTTTGGCAACAACAGAAAATGTAAATAAACTAAAACTAACAGTAGTAGATGCCAATGAAGCATATCAAATATATATTTTGTTGCCTAAAAAATATATAATGTATGCAATAGAAAAAGATGGTTTAGATATAGAATATGATAAAGCAAACACATTAATATACAATAATATACCAAGTATTCCAGTAGATATAGATAATGTACAAGAAGAAACTTATGTAGAAAACAATCAGGAATATGTACAAATATTGTTAGATGATTTTGGAAGTGGAGAATATTATTTTGAAATAATAGAAGATTATATAGATATGGATATGCTTTATAGAGTAACATCTCAAACAAGAGATTCTATAATACATATAGATAATTTTGAATTAAAAGATAATACTTGTAAAATGGAATATAATTATAAAGAAAATATTATAAAAACAAATTATAGCAAAAATATAAAAATAAAGATAGATTTTAACATGTGGCAAATTATATTAATCATAATTTTATTAGTATTTACAATATATTTATATAAAAGGAGAGAAAAATAAAATGAAAAATATAGCAATAATAGGTAGTGGAAGTTGGGGCGTAGCCTTAGCAATACATTTAGCAAAATTAGGAAATAATATTAAAATATGGTCATTTTCTGAAGAAGAAAAAAATCTAATTAATAACGAAAAAAAGTGTAAATTTTTACCAAATGTAAATTTGCCAGAAAAAATATACTGTACAACATCATATGAAGAAGCAATAAAAGGAACAGAAATGATAATACATGTAACACCATCAAAATTTACAAGAGATACAGTAAAACAATATAAACAATATGTAACCAAGCAACCAATAGTAATATGTTCAAAAGGATTTGAAAAAGAATCTTTACTTACTTTAGATGAAGTAATACAAGAAGAAATTCCAAATGCAAAAATTGCAGTACTTTCAGGACCAAGTCATGCAGAAGAAGTTTCTGTTGCAGTTCCAACATTATTGGTAGTAGCATCTAAATATGATGCAATATTAAAACTCGTACAAGATACATTTATGTGTGATAAAATGAGGATTTATACATCAAGAGATGTGAAAGGTGTGGAATTAGGCGGAGCACTAAAAAATATAATAGCATTTTGTGCAGGAGTTGCAGCAGGTATAGGTTTAGGAGACAATACGTTTGCAGCATTACTAACAAGAGGATTAGCAGAATTATCAAGACTTGGTGTAGAATTAGGAGGTCAAAAAGAAACTTTATATGGTTTAAGTGGATTAGGAGATTTAATAGTTACATGTTTAAGTGAACACAGTAGAAATAGAAGAGCTGGAAAACTTATTGGGCAGGGAAAAACATTAGAAGAAACCAAAAAAGAGGTTGGAATGACAATAGAAAGTATTGATAATATAGAAGTTGCATATGAACTTGGAAAATTACATAATATAGAAATGCCAATTGTAGATTCTGTATACGGAATTTTATATAAAAATTTAAAACCCGAAGAAGCAGTTAATATGTTAATGAATAGAGCTAAAAAAAGTGAAGATTAATGTATACTTTTATCGAAATGATGAATAATATAATATAAGATAAAAAATAGGGGGAAAACAAATGGATTTTTTTAATAAATTAGGAAAAAAAGTAAGTGAGACATATGATGCAACAACTGAAAAAACTGCTAAATTTGCGAAAGAAGCAAAATTAAGAATGAAAATAAATGAAGATAAATCAGATATAAATGATTTATATAAACAAATAGGAAAAAAAGTTTACCAAAAACATCTAGCAGAAGAAGAGATAGATATTTCTAAAGATTTGGAAGAAGAATTAACAAAGATAGATGTTCTTTCTGCAGAGATAGAAACTAGTCTAAAAACAATATTAGAATTAAAAAATAGAAAAAAATGTCCAAAATGCAATTCAGAAATTGATAGAGATAGTGTATTTTGCCCTGTATGTGGAGAAAAACAACTAGAAGAAGTTAAAGAAGTGGAAGTTATAGAAAAAGAAATAACTAATACTGAAGTAGAGAGTGAAGAAAATCACAAAACAGAGACAGATTTTGAAGAAAAAACAGAAGAATTTAAAGATGTTGAAGAAAGTGATGAAGACAAATAAAATAGATGCTCATTAAAGAGCGTCTTATTTTATATAAGGAGGAACAATGAAAATAGTAATACAAAGAGTGAAAAAAGCAAAGGTAGAAGTAAATAAAGAAATAGTAGGAAAAATAGAGAAAGGATTTTTGGTATTAATAGGTATTAAACAAGGTGATACAAAAGAACAAGCTGATTATTTGGTAAGAAAATTATGTAATCTAAGAGTATTTAAAGATGAGAATGATAAAATGAACTTAAGCTTAAAAGATGTAAATGGTAAATTATTAATAGTTTCACAATTTACTTTATATGGCGATTGTAGTGATGGAAATAGACCTAGTTTTATAGAAGCTGCTAAACCAGAAGAAGCAATACCATTATATGAATATTTTTGCAAAGAATGTCAAAAAAATAACATAGAGGTACAAAAAGGAATTTTTGGTGCGGATATGAAAGTAGAATTAATAAATGATGGTCCTGTTACAATAATTATAGAAAAATAGTTTTAATATGGATATCTTTCTAATAAATACTTAATTACATTATTTACATTTTTGTCAGTAATTTTAATAAAAATATCAGCATCTAAAGAAATCCACATAGTAATATTATATGAATCAAGATTATCAGCATAAGTGCCAATTAATTCTGACATATCAACCGGATTAGAAAAATTTTTTTGCCAAGATAAAGATTCTTCAATTCCAACATTAGCTGTATAAAATTTACTTAGAAAATTATTTATTTCACCATATTTATTACTAAATAAAATAACTTTTGCAATCATAAAAAACTCCTTAAATTTAGTATGCTAAAATCTCGGATAAATATACAAAGAATAGAATAAAAAAAAATAGAGATAATATGCATAAGGAGGAAAGATTAATTATGGAAAAAAATCAAAAAATAAATTGTACAGTTAAAAGTTGTGAATATCAAAATGATAAAACAAAAACATGTACTTTACAAAGTATACAAATAGCCCCTGTAGCCCATACTAACACAAAGATTGCTGATGAATCAATGTGTGCAAGTTATAAATGTAATGAATAAGATTTTGTAATACTCTTGACAAACTATAAAAATAGAAATAGAATAAATAGGATAAATAAAAAAATAAGGAGTGATTATTATGTCATTAGTAACAACAAAAGACATGTTTGAAAAATCAATGAAAGAAGGATTTGCAATTGGTGCATTTAATGTAAATAATATGGAATTTATACAAGCAATAGTAGATGCAGCAGCTGAACAAAATTCACCAGTAATATTACAAGCATCATCAAGTGCTATAAAATATGCAAGAATCAATTATTTAATGAAAATGGTACAAGCAGCAGTAGAAGAACATCCAAATGTACCATTAGCTATGCATTTAGACCATGGACCAGATTTTGAAACTTGTAAAATGTGTGTAGATGCAGGATTTACTTCTGTAATGTTTGACGGTTCAAAATATGATTTTGAAGAAAATATTAGATTAACAAAAGAAGTAGTTGATTATGCACATGCACATGGAGTTGTAGTAGAAGCAGAATTAGGAAAATTAGCAGGAATAGAAGATGATGTTAATGTATCTGAAAATGATGCAATGTATACAGATCCAGCACAAGCAGAAGAATTTGTAAAAAGAACAGGAGTTGATTCATTAGCAATAGCTATTGGAACAAGTCATGGAGCATATAAATTTAAAGGAGAAGCAAAATTAAGATTTGATATATTAAAAGAAATAAAAGAAAGAATTCCAAATACACCAATAGTATTACACGGAGCATCAACAGTAATACCAGAATTAGTTGATATGTGTAATCAAT
>CALXJW010000012.1 GCA_944388725.1 uncultured Clostridia bacterium
GACTTGTTCTTTTGGCGATAGCGTTGTAATTATTTCATAAGAACTTCCTGGTCCGCTTCTTACATTTAAACTTGTTGTAACATTTGCATACATTTTTGTGTTATCTGATGTAAAATCATTTGATAATATATTTGGTGTTTCTGTAGGTAAATCTGGCATATTCTCAAAAACCGGTATTATAAATGTTATATTTGAATTTAATACACCATTATTTTTGTAACCTGTATATACTAATTTTGATTCACTGTATGGTGCTAATACATTTGTCATATATTGATGCCAAAATAATTCTCCTGGCTTTTCATCATTTACATCAAACTTTTGTAAATATATTGTATATTGTCCTATATTTATATAACTTGAACCAATAAAAATTGCGCCTCCTGTTATTGCTCTTTCTTTTGTATTCCACGGTATTAAATATTTATTCTTTGTTTCTTGACTAGCACCTTTACCATCTTTTGCATACTTTAAACCATTTATTATTGCTCCCATTGGTTCTGATGAACTTGTTGCTCCTATATTATAGAAATTATACAATCCTTCATATCCTGGAACAATTCCACTAATAGAAGAATGTGATAAAAACGGTCCTACTTCTTGTTTTATTCTTGATGCTAAATGATATGTGCTTACATTTGATGTAATTCCTGCCTTTAATATTAAATCTGAATATTTTTTATCTGTTACTATATTATTACCAGAAGAATTTTTGTATTCTACTATTTTATTATAGAATTCTGTTCCATATAGAATTTTTTCTATTCCTTCTGTTACATTTGTTTTTGCATCATATGCTAATGTTTCAAACTGAAATATTCTTACTTCATTTAAAAAATTTCTTGGATCCATAGTATATTCTACTGCTTTTCTTGAGGAATCTACCCATCCACTATCTACTTCTACATTGTATTCTCCTGGTTTTGTATTTTTCCAGTTGTCACTATATGATTTTGGTACAAGATTTTTACCAAATATATTTTCATTATCTATAACATAATTCCAATCTAATCCTGTATATAATGCTATAAAATTCCAATTAGGATATTTTTGTTTTAAAATTTTTAAGTATGGTTGATAACTTTCTGGAAAATTTTCTATACCTTCTTTTTTTGTGGATGCTTCTGAATAATTTAAATATATAATAAAAATAAAAGCAAAAAAAGTTATTATAATAAAACTATATTTTATAAATCTTTTAAAACACATGTTAATATCTCCTTATTAGCCTAACTATTATTATTATGTTTAAAAATTAGCTTTATCATACACTTTCTTTTGCTTTTATAATAATTCTTTTTTGATTATTTGTATTACAGGTTATAAGAGTTACCTCTTTCTTCCCATTTGTTTCTTGTGATAAACTTTCTGTTTGTTCTGGTAAAACTTGATATATATTATATATAATATATTTTATTGTACCATTATAGTTGTCTGTTAAAAATATTTCATCTCCATTTTCAAGTTTCCCAAGATTTTTAAATTCTTTGTAATTATGCCCTGCTATACAGAAATTTCCTATTTCGTTTGGTTCATTTCCCCAAAACTTTGTAGTAGATACTTTTAATGTTTCTAAACTATAATCTTTTAACACAAGTGTTTCTAATTCTATTATTGGTATTTCTAATTTGGCAATTACATTATATCCTTTATATTCTTCTTGCACAATACCTAAATTTTGTCTAGATTTAACTTTGCTTAAATAATTTTCTTCTGTTGTTGTATTTTTTATTTCTTCATCTTGGATTGTATTTATTTTATCTAAACCGTAAAATATTAATATTGAAATAAATATTATCTTTACAATAATTTTCTTCATATATTTATTAATGGAAGCTTTTGCGCTTCCATTATTATTTTCTTTTTTGATTTTTTATAACATATATTGTACTTATAATTAATACTGTCATTATTATTCCAATACTAATATAATCTATGCCTGTTTTTGGTAATTCTTCAGGTAATTTTTCTGTGTTATTTGTGTTATTGATTACATTATTAGTTGGATTATTTGTTGTATTATTATTTGTATTGTTGTTTGTATTATTTACAGTTCCACCACCATTTACTGTATTATTGTTATTTCCATTGTTATTAGAAGTTTGCTTTTCACCAACTTTAATATCAAATGCTTTTTCTACTATACTACTATCTGAAGTATCTCTGTCTATTAATTTTAGTGTTATTTTATAATCTCCAGCTTTAGTAAATAATCCTGTGAATTTTAAAACTTGATTTACTTTTCCACCTATTTTATATCCTGATGGATCTCCCCAACCGCTTTGAATTAAATCATGTTTTGCTTGTTGTTCATCTATTCCTATTAAAGTTACTGTTCCTCCTGTACTTGTACTTACTTCTGCTAATAATCTTGCATGGTCATAATATCTACCCATTTCAGATTTTGTTGTAATTGTTATTTCTTTTTCTTCATTTTCTACAATATTACCAGAATATTGTAAATCTAGTTCATAATTCTTATAATCTGGTTCAACTGTTATATTCTTTGTTATTGGTACAACTATGTCATCATATTCTTCAGAAGCATCTCCATTTGCTAATCCTTCTGCTGTAACTGATAAATCTGTTGGATTTGATGTAGTTATTCCTTCTTTGGCTTTAAATGTTACTGTTAAACTATCCTTTGTGTTTGAACCTCCTGAAGAATCATAATATACAACTCTTACTTTTGTTCCTTGATCACTTGGTGTTCCATCACTTGCACTTACAAATTCTAATAATGAATTGTCATATGCTATGTCAAATGTATATGCACCCAAACTTTTACCAAAATTAATTGTTAATGTAACTTCAGTTCCCGGATTTACAATACTTTTATTTGTATCTATATTTATTGCATCTAAACTTAGTGCATTAACTTTATTTGAAAATATACCTATAAACATCATTATAAAAATTATTGAAAATAATTTTGCAATTTTTTTCATAATTTCCTCCTTTCTTTTTTATTTATTATGTACTTTTTTTATTTTTTTATTTTTAAAAATTTTGATTTTTTGTAATTTTTTGAAAAAATGGGGACGGTTCTGTTTTTGCCCCTGGGCAAAAACAGAACCGTCCCCAAATTTTCTCAACATTATTCATCTATTGTTGATATTCCAAGTGTAATTTCTTCTAATACATCTAATAATACTTTTACAGTATCTAATGCCGTAAACATTGGTATATTATTTTCTACTACACATCTTCTTATAATACTACCATCTGAATTTTGTTTTATAGAATCAATATTTCTTGTATTAATTACATAATTTACATATCCTTTTCTTATTGAATTTAAAATATCTTCACTTCCCTCACTTATTTTCTTTTTTATTCTAGTTTTTATACCATGTGACTTTAAAAAATTTGCTGTTCCTTGTGTTGCTTCTATATTAAATCCTAAATTATAAAATCTTCTAATTAATGGAAGTGCTTCTTCTTTGTCTTTGTCTGCTATTGTCACCAAAATAGTACCATAGTTTGCTAGACGAATTCCTGATGATTGAAGTGCTTTATATAGAGCTCTTGTTAACTTTTTATCATATCCTATAGCTTCACCTGTTGACTTCATTTCTGGAGAAAGATATGCATCTAATCCAGATAACTTAGAAAATGAAAATACAGGTGCTTTTACATACCATTTTTCTTTTTCTTTTGGATATACTTCTGTTAAACCTTGTTCTTTTAAGCTTTTCCCTAACATAACTAATGTTCCTATATCCGCTAAAGAATAACCAGTTGATTTAGATATAAATGGAACAGATCTTGATGATCTAGGATTTACTTCTATTACATATACATTTTCTTCTTTATCTACAATAAATTGAATATTGTACAACCCTATAATCCCAATTCCCAGTCCAAGTTTTACTGCATAATCTATTATTGTTTCTTTTACTTTTTGACTTACACTAAAAGTTGGATATACACTTATACTATCTCCTGAATGTATTCCTGTTTTTTCAACAAGTTCCATTATTCCTGGTATAAATACATCTTTTCCATCACATACTGCATCTATTTCTAATTCTTTTCCAATTATGTATTTATCAACTAGTACAGGTTGTTCTGTATTTACTTCAACAGCTGTTTTTAAATATTTTTCTAAGGCTTTTTTATTAGAAACTATTTGCATTGCTCTTCCACCTAAAACATAACTTGGTCGTACTAGAACAGGGTATCCTATTTCATCAGCAACTTTTATTCCTTCTTCTATATTTGTTACCGCTTCTCCTCTAGGCTGTAAAAGTTTTAGCTCTTTCATTACTTTTTCAAAAGCATCTCTATTTTCAGCTTTTTCTATTGCTTTTACATCTGTTCCTATTATTTTTACTCCTAATTTTGAGATTGGTCCTGCTAAGTTTATTGCAGTTTGCCCTCCAAGTGATGCAATAACACCTTCTGGCTTTTCCAATTCTATAATATTCATAACATCTTCAACTGTTAAAGGCTCAAAATATAATTTATCACTTGTAGTATAATCTGTTGAAACCGTTTCTGGATTATTATTTATAATTATTGCTTCATAACCTGCACTTTTTAAAGTTTTTATTGCATGTACTGTAGAATAATCAAATTCTACTCCCTGTCCAATTCTTATTGGTCCTGCTCCTAAAACAATTATTTTCTTTTTATTACTTACAATTGATTCATTTTCTTCTTCATATGTTGAATAGAAATATGGAACATAACTTTCAAATTCACTTGCACATGTATCAATCATTTTATATACAGGATATATTTTTTCTTGTTTTCGTAATAGAAATATTTTTTCTTCTTTTTCTCCCCATAATTTTGCTATATATTTATCACTAAATCCCATTTTTTTAGCTTGTTTTAAAATGTCTACATTATTCTTATTTTCTAGAATTTTATTTTCAAATCTAATAATTTTTTTTATTTTTTCTAAAAAGAACATATCTATTTTGGTTTTATTATATATTAACCCTAAATCTGTATTTCTTCTTATTAATTCGGCAATTGCATAAATTCTGTCATCTGTTCCATCTTTGATATATTCCATTAAATCTTCTGTTTCATAATCATCAAATTTTTTCAAATAAATATGACATACTCCAGTTTCTAATGATCTAATTGCTTTTAATAAACTTTCTTCAAATGTTCTTCCTATACTCATTACTTCTCCTGTTGCTTTCATTTGAGTACTTAATTTATTAGATGCTAGTATAAATTTATCAAATGGGAATCTTGCTATTTTTGTTACTATATAATCTAATGTTGGTTCAAAACTTGCGGGTGTATTTGCTAACATTATTTCATCTAGTCTCATTCCTACTGCTATTTTAGCAGAAACTCTTGCTATTGGATATCCACTTGCTTTTGATGCTAGTGCAGAAGAACGAGATACTCTTGGATTAACTTCTATTAAATAATATTTGAAAGATAATGGGTCTAATGCGAATTGAACATTGCATCCACCTTCAATTTTTAATGCTCTAATTATTTTCAAACTACTATCTCTTAATAATTGATATTCTTTATTTGTTAATGTTTGACTTGGTGCAACTACAATAGAATCTCCTGTATGAATTCCAACTGGATCTAAATTTTCCATGTTACATACTGTTATTGCAGTATCATTTGAGTCTCTAATTACTTCATATTCTATTTCTTTATATCCTTTTATACTTTTTTCTACTAATACTTGCCCCACCGGAGAAAGTTTTAATGCGTGTTTTATTAATTCTTTTAATTCTTCTTCATTTTCCGCAAATCCTCCTCCAGTTCCTCCTAATGTAAAAGCTGGTCTTAATATTACTGGATAACCTATTTTATTTGCTGCTTCTATTCCTTCTTCAATTGAATTTGCAATTATTGACTCTAATACAGGTTCTCCAAGTTTTTCACATAATTCTTTGAATTTTTCTCTATCTTCAGCTTGCTCTATGCTTTCACTTTTTGTTCCTAATAGTTCTACTTGACATTCTTGTAAAATTCCTTTTTTATATAATTGCATTGCTATATTTAATCCTGTTTGTCCACCTATTCCAGGAAGTATTGCATCTGGTCTTTCATATCTTATTATTTTTGCTACATATTCCAAAGTCAATGGTTCCATATAAACTTTATCTGCTATTGATGTATCTGTCATTATTGTTGCTGGGTTTGAATTTACTAATATTACCTTATATCCTTCTTCTTTTAAAGCTAAACAAGCTTGTGTTCCTGCATAATCAAATTCTGCTGCTTGTCCTATTACTATTGGACCTGAACCTATAACTAATATTGTTTTTATATCTGTTCTTTTAGGCATTTTTTATTCTCCCTTCATTAAATTTATAAATTTATCAAATAAATATCCACTATCTTGTGGTCCTGGTGCACTTTCTGGATGATATTGAACACTAAATATTTTATCTTTTTTACATTCTACTCCTTCTATGGTATCGTCTAAAATATTTTTATGTGTAACTTTTAAATCTGTTTTATCTAAAGATTTTTCATCTACTGCATAACTGTGATTTTGACTTGTAATTTCTATTTTTCCAGTTTCTAAATTTTTTACTGGATGATTTCCACCTCTGTGTCCAAATTTCAATTTATAAGTTTTTGCACCATAAGCTAAACTAATTATTTGATGTCCTAAACATATTCCAAATATTGGATATTTTCCTTTTAATTCTTTTACTAAATTTATAACTTCAACTACATCTTCAGGGTCACCTGGCCCATTTGATAAAAATATGCCATCAGGCTTTAATTCTGTTATTTTTTGTGCATCTGTATTATAAGGTACTATTGTTACATTACATCCTCTTGCATTTAAACTTCTTATAATATTTAATTTAATTCCACAATCCACTGCTACAACATTGTATTTTGGATTTGTTGTCCTTGAATACCATCTTTTTTTGCAACTAACTTTTGATACAACATCTTTTGGAATATCATATTCTTTCAATTTTTTTAATGCCTCTTCTTTGCCTGTATTAATATCTGTTATTATTACTTTTCTGCTTCCTTTATCTCTTATGCTTCTTGTTAGTTTTCGTGTATCTATTCCATATATACCTGGTATGTTATTTTCTTCTAAATATTCTGATAAAGTTTTTGTATACCTAAAATTACTAGGTCTATTATTATATTCTCTTACTATTATTCCACCTATTGTAGGTTGTTTTGTTTCATAATCTTCATCTGTTATTCCATAATTTCCTATTAATGGATATGTCATTACAACCATTTGATATGTGTAAGATGGATCTGAAACTATTTCTTGATATCCTACCATAGATGTATTAAACACTATTTCACATATATTTTCTACATTTGCTCCAAAACCATATCCAAAATATTCTTCACCATCTTCAAGTACAATTTTTTTGTTAAATTCTTTCATGACAAATTAGGCTCCTTTACTTTAATTCATTTCTACTTTTCCTATAATATCTGAAATATTTTCTATATTACATTTTTTCATATATTCTTCTATTCCCTCAATAGTTTTTATGCTTGTATATGGATCTATAAAATTACCTGCACCTATAGAAATAGTTGTAGCTCCAGCTAACATAAATTCTATTGCATCTTCTCCTGATACTATTCCACCTAATCCCATAATTGGAATATTAACAGCTTTTGAAACTTGATATACCATTCTTACTGCTACTGGTTTTATTGCAGGTCCTGATAATCCTCCTGTATTATTAGCTAATACTGGTCTTTTTTTATAGATATCTATTTTCATTCCTAATAATGTATTAATCAAAGAAACTGCATCTGCTCCACCATCTTCTACACCTTTTGCAATACTTGCAATATCTGTAACATTTGGTGTTAATTTTACTATTAATGGTTTATCTAATACTTTTCTTACTTCGCTTGTTACTTTTTTTACTCCTTCATATGTATTTCCAAATGCCATACATCCTTCTTTTACATTTGGACATGATAAATTTAATTCTACTCCATCTATATCTAATGTATTTAATATTCTACATAATTCTACATATTCATCAATAGAACTTCCACATGCATTTACTATTATTTTTGTATCAAACTTTCTTAAAAATGGTAAATCATTGTTTGCAAAATATTCTACTCCTGGATTTTGTAGTCCTATACTATTTAACATTCCACTAGCAGTTTCACATACTCTTGAAGGTTTATTTCCACTTTTAGGTTTTAGAGATGTTCCTTTTGTTATAACAGCTCCAAGTAATCCTAAATCAAAAAATTCACTATATTCTCTTCCATATCCAAATGTTCCTGATGCTACAGTTACTGGATTTTTCATTTCTATTCCTGCAAAATTTATTTTTGTATTCATATTTTTCCTTCCTTTCTTTCTACTAAAATTCTACATCTCTTGCATTAAATACTGGTCCACCTTTACACACATGAAAATACTCTGGTGCATCTTTTGGACTTTGGGCAGTTTTTACAGCACATCCTAAACATACACCTAAACCACATCCCATTTTTTCTTCTAATGATATTTGTGCATTAATATTATTTTCATTTGCATATTGTTGCACTGCTCTTAACATTGGAATTGGTCCACATGCATAAATACAATCATATTTCTCTTTTTTCATATCTTCTTTCAAATAATCTATAGCAAATCCTTTTTTCGCATATGTTCCATCATCAGTTGTTATTGTCAAATTATCTGTTACGCTATCAAATTCTTTTTCTAACATAACAAAATCCTTATTTCTAAATCCTAAATAGCAATCTACTTTTTTACCTTGTTGTTTAGCTTGTTTTGCAAGTTCATATAATGGGAATATTCCTATTCCTCCTCCTATTATTGCAATTTTGTTGTAATTTTCCGTTTTAAATGTTCCAAATCCTAATGGTCCTATAATATCTATTTGGTCTCCAACTTCTTTTTGTGCTAATAAATTTGTTCCATTTCCTTTTACTTGGAAAATAAATTCTAATATTCCATTTTCTTTATCTAAATTATATATACTTATTGGTCTTCTTAAAAATGGTTCGGTTTGATTAGAAACTCTTATTTCTATAAAATTTCCTGGTTTTGATAATTTTACAATTTCTTCAGCTTGCACACTAAATTTGTATACACCTTTTATTATTTCCTCTTTTTTAGTTAATTTTGCTAATATTTGTTTTGACATTTTTATATCTCCTTTCCTAAATAAAATTATTATTTTATAGCACTATTTAATTCATCTCTCATTCTTATTGCTTCTTCTCTAGTTGCTTTTCCAAATTCTTCTTCAGTATATTTTGTTTTCCATAAATCAGATTTGTACGCACACATTAAGCTTCGTGATGCATTTACTATTCCACCTAATTTATTTTTGTCAAACCCATAGGCTATATCTTCTGCTTTACCACCTTGTGCTCCATATCCTGGTATTAAAAAGTATGTATGATTTGCTACTTTTCTAATTTCTTCTAATTGTTTTGGATATGTTGCTCCTACAACTGCTGCCACACTACTATATCCATATTCTCCTATTAAGACTTTTCCCCATTCTTCTAATAATTTTGCAACTTTTATATACACTTCTTCTCCATTTTCTAATTTTACATCTTGTAAATCTCCAGATGATGGATTTGATGTTTTTACTAAGATAAATACACCTTTATTATATTTCTTGCAATCATCTATAAATGGTTTTATACTATCTATTCCCATATATGGATTTAATGTTACAAAATCTACATCATATATACTTTCTTCTTTATCTCCTATTTTTGTTTTTCCAAGGAACGCATTTGAATATGCTTGTGCAGTTGTTCCAATATCACCTCTTTTGATATCTGCAATTACTATCATTCCTTTTTCTTTAGCATATTTACATGTTTCTTCAAATGCTTTCATACCTTCTAAACCATACATTTCATAAAATGCTATTTGTGGCTTTACAGCTGGTATAATATCATAAGTTGCATCTATTAATTCTTTATTAAATTCTATAATTGCTTTTGAAATCCCTTCTAATGTTTCATCATATTTTTTTCTTATATATTCTGGAATCATTTCATATCTTGGATCTAATCCCATAACTGTTGGATTATTAGTTTGTTTTATTTTTTCTATTAAAATATCCATTGCATTTTTCATTATTAATCACATTCCTTTCTAAAGACATAAATCTCTGGTTGGAAAAGAATTAAATTTTGACTAGGAAAACAAGTTTGAAATTTATGAGGCGTACTTTTTGTACGTTGATTAAATTTCAAATGATGTTTGACGACGTCAAAATTGTAATTATTTTTCAACCTTGTTTACTCCTTATCTTTATATACTATTCTTCCACTTACTATTGTATATTTAACTTTTCCTTTTAATTCTTTTCCTATAAATGGACTATTTTTTGATTTTGATACTATCATATCTTCTGTGTAAACATATCTTTCATTTGGATCAAATATTACTATATCTGCAATTTTTCCTACTTCTATTGTTCCTCTATCTATTTTTAATAATTCTGCTGGTCTATATGAAGTTAATTTTACTAAATCCAAATAGCTTATATCTCCTGTATCAACTAAGTTCATTATTTCGGCAGATAATGCTGTTTCAAATCCAATTATTCCATTTGGTGCTTTTCCTAATTCTTGTGCTTTTTCTTCTTTGCTATGTGGTGCATGATCTGTTATTATACAATCTATTGTTCCTTCTTTTAGTCCTTCAATAATTGCTTTTCTATCTTTTTCTTCTCTTAGTGGTGGATTCATTTTAGCATTTGTTCCTGATTTTAATACTTCTTCTACCGTAAAAGTAAAATAATGTGGGCATGTTTCACAAGTTATTTTTACCCCTCTTTTTTTAGCATCTCTTACCATATTTTTAGTTGTTTGTGTACTTATATGACATATATGTCCTCTTACATTATTTGTTTCAGAAATAACAATTTCTCTTGCTGCCATAATTTCTTCCGCTTCTGGTAGAACTCCTTCTACTCCTAATTGTTCTGCAACTTTTCCAGCATTTATTGCTCCTTTGGCTACTGATTTTTCTTCACAATGTGATGCTACAAAAGTCCCTAATTTATCTGCATTTATCATCGCTTCTCTCATCATTTTACTATTAACAACAGGCATTCCATCATCAGAAAAAGCTATTGCTCCGGCCTTTTTTAATTCTTCAAAATCAACTAATTCTTCTCCTTTTTCTCCTTTGCTTACAGATGCATATGGTAAAACATTACATAAATTTACATTTTTGGCTTCTGCAATTATTTTTTGTAATGTTTCTTTATTGTCTGGTGTTGGTTTAGTATTAGGCATTGGGCAAATTGTTGTAAATCCTCCTGCAACAGCACTTTTAGAACCTGTTTCTATTGTTTCTTTATATTCAAATCCAGGTTCTCTTAAATGACAATGTATATCTATCATTCCTGGCATAATATTGAAATTTGTGCAGTCTATTATTTTATCAACATTTTCTTCAATATTTTTTTCTATCTTTGCTATTTTATCGTTTTCTATTAAAATATCATATTTATCATTTATTTTATTTTTATAATCTATTAAATTTCCATTTTTTAATAATATTTTCATAGTTGGTCTCCTTCCATAATTTTTTTGAATGAATTATGATTATTTTTCTTTTATTTATTAACTTTTTCTTCACAATATTTACATCTATATACTGCATTTTCTCGATCTGTTAATTCGCATATATGTGGTAATTCTTGTTCTATTGATGTAATACATCTTGGATTTTTACATTTTACTATATTTACAAGTTGGTTTGGTAAATCTGGATGACATTTTTCTACAATTTTACCATCAATAATCTTATTTATTGTTATATTAGGATCTAAATACCCTAATATATCTAAATTTATGTCTAAATTATCGGTTATTTTAATTATATCTTTTTTTCCTGTTTTTGAACTTCTTGCATTTTTTATTATTGCAACTGTTGTATCTAATTCTCCTAAATTCAAATAATTATAAATTTCAAAACTTTTTCCTGGTTTAATATGATCTATTACATAACCATTTTTTATGCTTTCGATATTCATTATTTCACCTCCAACAAATCTAGTATTAAAGCCATTCTTATATATTTGCCATATTTAGCCTGTTTAAAATAACAAGCTCTTTCGTCATCATCTACATCTGTTGAAATTTCATTAACTCTTGGTAATGGATGCATTATACATAAATCTTTTTTTGCGTTTTTTAATTTTTCTTTATTTAATATATAATAATCTTTTAATCTAATATAATCGTCTTCATTAAAAAATCTCTCTTTTTGTACTCTTGTCATATATAAAATGTCTAATTCTGACATATATTCTTCTAAATTATTTGTTTCGCAATAGTCTATATTATTTTTTTCTAATATATCTTTTTTAATATAATCTGGTATTTTTAATTCTTTTGGTGAAATTAATACGAATTTAATATTTTGATATCTTGACATAGCTGTAATCAAAGAATGAACTGTTCTACCGAATTTTAAATCTCCACAGATTCCTATTGTTAAACTAGATAACCTGTGTTTCTCACATTGAATTGTTAATAAATCTGTTAATGTTTGTGTTGGATGATTATGTCCTCCATCACCTGCATTTATAATTGGAACTTCTGATTTCATAACTGCTACTAAAGGTGCTCCCTCTTTTGGATGTCTCATAGCGATAATATCAGCATATCCACCAATAACTCTTACTGTATCTGCTACACTTTCTCCTTTTGATGCTGAACTTGAATTAGCAGAAGAAAAACCTAGTACATTTCCACCTAATTCCATCATTGCTGCTTCAAAACTTAATCTTGTTCTTGTACTTGGTTCATAAAATAATGTTGCTAATTTTTTGCCTTCACATTTTTTTGCATATTTTTCTTTGTTTTTCATAATGTCTTGTGCTACATTAATTAAATTATCAATTTCTTCTATAGATAAATTTTTAATGTCAATTAAATGTTTCATTTTTTACCTCCTTGTCCATTTTAAATAATATATATAAATATTATAAAAAAGTCAATAGAAAAATGTAATTTGGGTAAATTTGGGGACGGTTCTCTTTTTTCCCTTTGAAAAAAAAGAGAACCGTCCCCAAATTTGCTTTTTTATATTGACTTATTGATTTTTTTATAATATTATTTTGATAATTGAAATTTAAAGGAGGAATTTTTATGTCTAAAATTATGTCTTATTTATTTAACACAAATGCTATAAGATTTTGTGAAGAAAACAAACCTTTTTGGTATACTTCTGGTAAAATTGGACCATATTTTATAAATACTCATTTTGTTTATGGTAGTGAAGAAGATGCTTCTAAATTACTATCATTTATTGATGAATCTTTATCAGATAAATTAACTTTACCTGAAAAAGTATTTCAAAAAGTATTAAAACAATACGAAGAAAATGAAATTTACCATAATGTAATTGATGAAATGAAAAATTATATTGTAGAAAATATAAATGTTGACGAAGTTGATTATATTTCTGGTGGTGAAAGAAGAGATTGGTTTTTCTCTAATATGTTAGCATATCTTTTAAATAAACCTCATATTTCTATTTATAAAGATTTGTCTACTGTTGTTAGTGATAGCAAATTCGAAACCACTTCACCAATAACAGATATTAATGGAAAAAAAGTATTACATATTGCAGATTTAGTTACTGTTGCTTCAAGTTACTTAAGAGCTTGGATTCCTGCAATCAGAAACTTAGGTGGTACTATGTGCTGGTCTTGTGTAGTTGTTGATCGTATGCAAGGTGGAAAAGAAAAAATGGAAGCAGAGGGTGTTAAATCTTTATCTCTTGTTAATGTGGATAATACACTTTTCGAAACTGCCTATAAAAATGGAATTATTAATGAAAATCAATTAGATATGTTAAAAAATTTCTTTAAAAATCCAGATGAAACAATGAAACAATTTTTAATTAATCATCCTGAATTTTTAGAAAATGCCTTAAAATCTGATGAAAAAACTGTAAAAAGAGCTAAATTATTAGTTGATGGAAATTTGTATGGTTTAATGTAAAATTGGGGACGGTTCTGTTTTTCCATGTAAAAAACAGAACCGTCCCTAAATTAACATTTTATCCAATCTTTTATTAAATCAGAACTTATTTTTAAATTTCCTTTTCCAACTGCCATTCCTATTCCTTGTTTATTTATGCCGTGATAGTCGCTTCCACCACTTATGTAATAATTATTTTTTCTTGCAAAGTCTAATAAATATTCAATTTCTTGTTCACTAAATTCACTATGTATACATTCTATTCCATCTATGCTATAAGTATTTAATAAATCCTTTAATAATTGTATTTTATCTTTAGCCCATTTATATATAAATATATGTGGTAAAAATACTAATCCTCCTGCTTTTTTTATTAAATCTATTGCTTCTTGAACAGACATGTAATCTTGACTTTTATCAATATAAAATTTATCATTTATATCACCACAATACTTTTTAGAAAATGTTGTAAATTGCCCCCATAAATCTTCCGGTAATTTATTTCTATTTTCTTGATGAGATTTTATTTCTTGATATATTTTAACACTGGCCCAATCTTTTTTACTGTCAAAGTCTATATCTTCTTTATTTGACATTACAAGTCCTATTTCTTTACATCTTTCATACAATATATTAAAATATTTTTGTTGCAATTTTTCTCTAGAATGTGTTTTGCTATATTCTTTCATATAATTATTTATTATCGTTGTATTAACATTATACCCTAATACTTCTATTAATCTTTTATTATATACGCATTTTATTTCTATACCAGGAATTATTTTTCCTACATAATATTTATCTACTTGTAACTTTTCTAATTCTTCATATGCTTTGCAAGTATCATGATCTGTGATTGATATATATTCTAAATTTAATTCTTTTGCTTTTTTTAATACTTCTATTAAACTGTCAGCTCCATCTGAATAAGTTGTATGCATATGTAAATCTATCATAATTATCCTCCTGTTAATATAATTTATACTTATAATATTTATACAATATTTTATGTAAAAAATCAATTATAAATATGTAAAAAACAGAACCGTCCCCCAATTTACATCATATTATATTTTAGGGTGATTTTATGAAAACTTTAAAATTAGGTTCTACTGGTCCTATGGTGGAATTTTTACAAAATATTTTACAAATTCTTGGTTTCTATACTGGAAAAATTGATGGTATTTTCGGCAACAATACACGCAATGCTGTAATTTCTTTCCAAAAAAGTTATGGACTTATTCCTGATGGAATTGTTGGCTTTAATACATGGAATGCTTTGTCTCCATATATAAATGGTGCTCTTAATTTTATAGTTCCTACAAATATAAATTATAGTTCTAGTATTTTATCTGTAAATTTAAATTCATTAAAAAAACTGTACCCTTTTATAAACATAGGTTCTGTTGGTAAAAGTATTTTAGCAAAAGATATTCCTTATATAAAAATTGGACGTGGAAAAAAAGAAGTTTTTTATTCTGCTTCTTTTCATGCAAATGAATGGATAACTTCTGTTGTTCTTATGAAATTTTTGACTGATTATTGTTATTGTTTACAAAATAACTTAACTATATATGGATATTCTGCTAGAGAATTATATAATAATACTACTCTTTACATTATACCTATGGTTAATCCTGATGGTGTTGATTTGGTTACAGGAGAAATCACAAAAGATTCTTCTACCTATAATTTTGCAAAACAAATTGCTAATAATTTTACAACTATTCCTTTTACAAGTGGATGGAAAGCAAATATTAGGGGTGTGGATTTTAAAAACTACCAACCATTTTGCAAAGTCTTGTAACTACTAGAATTACACGATTTTGCATTTTTTATATTTTTATTATTTTTAGCCTGTTTTTTGTATTTGTTCTATTCTAAGTAATTCTTCAATTTTAATAAATTCATCTAGATTTTCATTAATAGAATTTAATTTTGAAAAATTAAAATATATGTAGATATTTTTGTCTTTATCTATCTCTATTTTGTTTATTAATCGATATAAATAAATTTTATCAATTTTTTCTAATTTCAAAAAATTTTCTATTAATTCTTCTAACTCTTTTTCTTCTTTTGCTTTGTTTTTATTATCTATTTTTTCTTCTGTTTGGCTTAATTTTTCCTCTAATTCTTTCTTTTGTTCATTTAATTTTGTTCTATCAAATTTTAATTTTTGTGAAACTCTAATATAATCTTCTTCTTGTAAAACACCTCTTAACTTATCCATATACATCTTATCTAAGTCACTATTTATTTCATTTATAGCTTTATTAACTTGTAATAGTTTATTTCTATAACCTTCTCTTATATCCAGAGTTTTATTTTGATATTTTTCATAAACCCTCGCGAAAATCTCTTTATCTGCATATTTTCTGCATATCTTTTTTACAATATCAATAATATGTCTTTCTAATTTTTCATAATTCATGCTTAGTGGGTAGCATCCTCTTTCTTTTGCATCACTACAAGTTATATATGGATGTGCTTTTGAATTTCTTTTAGAGTTTTTCTTTAAAACTATTTGTAATTTTCTTTTGCAATGATAACAGTAAAGTAATCCTCGTAATAAATAATCATATTTAAGTTTTGTGTTTGTTCCTCTTTTTTCTAAGATACACTGTACTTTTTCAAATGTATCTTTATCAATAATAGGTTCATGTGTTTTATTTACTCTTATTTGATTTTCTTTTTCTACCGTTCTTATTTTCTTTACTTTGTATGATATAACAGATTTCTTATTTTGCACTGTATTTCCAATATATACTTCATTTCTAAGCATATTACATATAGTTACTTCATTCCAATTATATCCTCTTTTGTTTTCATCTTGGACAGCGCCTGTTTTTCTGTAACCTGATGGAGATAAATATTGGTGGCTATTTAAATAATTTACAATTTCACTACTTCCATATCCATTTGAATACATATCAAAGATTTTTTCTACAATACTTTTTACTTTTCTATCTACAACTAATTTATTTTTTATACTAGGATGCTTTTTATAACCATAAGCAGTTGTACTACAAAGATATTCGCCTTGCTTTTGCTTTTCTTTATAAACACTTCTAATTTTCTTTGAAATATCCTTAGCATACATATCATTCATAATTGCTTTAAAAGGTGTTATATCATTATTGTTACTCTCTAAATATGTATCTATTCCATCTGTTATGGCAACATATCTAACATTGTTTTTGGGGAAATAATCTTCTATATAAAATCCTGTTTTAATATAATCTCTACCTAGTCTTGATAAATCTTTTGTTATAACCATATTGATATTTTTATTTTCAATATCTTGTAGCATTTCATTAAATCCAGGTCTATCAAATGTTGTACCACTTACTCCATCATCAACATATTCTTTTACAAAACATAAAT
>CALXJW010000013.1 GCA_944388725.1 uncultured Clostridia bacterium
TTAATTTTCTTATCGTTGTCCCATAATAAATATGTAAGAGTAAAAATTGGTATAGCATAAAAGTAAGGTATATATCTTGCCCAATAGTTACCATCTAATAGTAAAATTAGGAAAGCTATAACTAATAATATCAATATATATGGTATAAATAAGTCCCATTTCTTTTCTTTTATAAATTTTATAATTATATATATTGTACTTATTATAGAAACAATGAATACAATACTAAATAATGGTCCGAATCCTCCAACCCTTATATCAGGTATAGAATAATTATTAATTTCTTCTATTGTTATAGTGCCTGGTATTTTTAAAGTTGGTTGTATATTAGCTTCAGAATATGTAGGTGATACATTTTCTCCTTTTGAAAATATTGATATCAAAAATATTTCCAAGTGATTTTTATCTGCAAATGAAGATGGTTGTTCTTTAACTACCATATTATCTACATGCCCTTTTCCATATAAAGGATATAAAGGATGTCCATGATCTATCATATTTCTTGTATAAGAAGAATATCCTATAATTCCAATTGAAGCAATAACTGTTATTATGTAAAATAGTGTGTATTTTTTAACTACTTTTATAAAATTTTCTTTTTCTTTCATGTATGTTTTTATTAACCAATATACATAGAATACAAAACAGAATATTGCTGCAAAAGCTAATCCGGTAAATTTAATATTAATACATAAAATTATATTACAAGCCAATATAAGTAAATTTTCTTTTTGATTATAGCCACCTTCATATTTGTCTTTAATGCTCTCTACTATGCAAGAATATAAAATCAATAATATTGATATCATCAATGCTCCGTCGACATAATAGTTGAAAATTTGAACTATTGTTATGGCATTAACTACTAACAAAAATGGTATAATTAAACTAGTAAATATATTTCTTTTTCTATCTGTATATAAGTATGAAAAAATTATTCCAAAAGCGATATACATAAGTAAAAGAGTATATCCTTTTCCAGATTCTATATTTCCTGTAAAAGCATAAATTACTGCTGCAAATATTTCTGTTCCTTTTGCATAATGGTCAATCCATAAAGTGTTTATATTGTCTTCTGATGTATCAAAAGCATTACCATCTTCCATCTTAAAATCTTGACTATCTTCATATGCTGGATTCCATCCATTTTTCATACTACCTATTGCCAACTTATGATATGTATTGCCATCTGCTGTTGTATCATATACTTTTCCTTCCACAAAAGTTATTCCAGCAAAAATAATGATACCCAAAATAATTGCTATTATATTTAATCTTTTATCATCCTTTTTATAAAATATCATATATATTATTATTGTTAATAGTGTAATTATTGGTAAATGTAAACTTGTTATTGTTACATTTACAAAAAATAATATTGTAGTTACTAATAAAATCATTATAAATTCTAATAATAAAAATATTGAGGATTTTTTTATTATTTCTATAATGGATTTTTTATTAATATTTTTCATCTTTTGACCCCCTTATAATTGTTCTGCAAAGCCTTTTTGTAATTTATTAAATATTATATATCCTATAAAACATAATACTATTGAAATAATTATCAAACATAATGTTGGTATAATATCAATCATTTGTTGATTATAAAAAATATCTCTATATCCGTTTATTATATATGTCATTGGATTTAGATATAAAATCCATTTAAAATTATCCGGTATTGTTTCTGAGGAATATACTATAGGTGTTGCATAAAATAATAATTGCATTACTACTCCTATTAAATGTTGTAAATCTCTGACATATACAGATATACTTGATATAATTAATGATAGTCCTATCAATAATAAGTATTGTGCTAATAATACTAATGGATAAAATACTATATATTTACTTATTCCTATTCCGCCAAATATGACAAACCCTAAAATAATTATTGTCGAAATCATAAAATTAACGGCTTCGCTTGTTACAATTGAAATAGGTAATATTTCCCTTGGGAAATATACTTTTTTTATTATATTTCCATTTTCTATCATTGTAAAAGCTGATCTAGTTGTTGCAGACGAGAAAAATGTCCATGGTATTAATCCACAACATAGGAATATTGCATAATTTTCCTGTGGATTTTTTAATATAACTTGAAATATCAATGCATAAACAATGATTTGTAACAATGGATTTAAGAATGACCACAATACTCCTAAAAAAGAATTTTTATATTTTCCTCTTATTTCTTTTTTTACATTTGTTTTTAGTAATTCTCTGTATTTATATAAATTTTTGAATACGTTTATCATTTATAATTACCTCATCTATTTTAAAATAATATTTTTAATTTTTTGTTTTAGTTTTGTATTTTTTATTATTTTCATCAAACCGGTTCTTTGTAAAAATTTAACGAAAGCTCTCCAAATTGGATTTTGCCATAATTTCCCTTTCAACTGTGAAATTTTATATTGTTTTAAATTATTAGAATTTGAAACTCTTCCTCCTTCTTGTGGGAAATAATTCCTAATATCTAATTGATTATACATAACTAAATATTGTTTATATAGATCTTTATTTACTATACTTAATTCATTTATTTTACTTCCTTCTCTTGCAAATTTTTCAAATTCTTTTGTAAATATATCTACCATATTATTTACTGTATAACCATTTAAAATCTTTTCTCTACAATTTTCTTTTAATTTATCGTCATTTAATACTTCTTGAATTGCTTTTACATATCTGTTTATTTCTTCATCTGAATAATTTCTATTAAAATATCCATTTTCTGCTGTTTGGATATTTTGTACTACTCGTCCACAAGTGTCATCAACTAATTCCTTTTGCCCTCCTACATCTGCTGTTACTACTGGTGTTCCCATAGCTAATGATTCATATGTGGTAAGCGTTAGTCCTTCTACCAATGAACAAATAACACTTACATCTGCAACCTTATAAAATGGTTTTGTGTTACTCTGCATTCCAAAAAATATTACATTTTCTTTAAGTCCATTTGCGTTTGCAATAGATTTCATTTCATTTAATTGAGGGCCACCACCTACAACCATTAGTATTAAATTTTTATCAGTTTCAACTAGTTTTTTGAATACTTGAATCATAAAAATCGGTCTTTTTTCTTCTGATATTCTACACAAAAATAGAATTGTTTTCTTTCCTGTTAATTTATTTTGGACTTTTGCTAAATCCGGATTATCATTAATATCTACTTTATTTCTATCAAATTGTTCTTCATCTACACCTATATAAACAGTTTCTACATTATCAACTGATCTTTCCATATTGTTTTTCATGGATTCTTTTAAAGCTTTTGTACAGGTATATGTTCTGTCTAGAAATCCATCTATTGCTGTTGAATCTCTCGGATATTCTCCATTTCTCCAACTTTTATTTTCACTATGCAAATAATCAGTAAACACTACTTTAGGAAATTCGGATTTTAGCCATGGAATCGCATAAAATCCAAAATAGCTGTTTGACTGCATAACAATATCGATATTTCTTGATTTTATTAAATAATGTATAAATGCTGGCCAATCTTGTCTATGTAAAAAGCTTGTTAAGTCAAATATTTCAGCATATTTTTCAAATTTTTGTCTCCATATATAATTTGAAGTTTCTGTTGTAACTATTGTAATATCAAATTTATTTTGATCTAATCTTGATATTAAATCCAAATTAAATTTATCTGCTCCTCCAACAACAAACCAAGGTAATATGAATAGAAGTCTTATTTTTTCTCCTTTTCGGTTAATTGGTTGCCTATCCCAGTCAAAAACATATGGATATGAATCATAATTTGATTTTGTAGTTGTTGGAAATTGAATTGCATATATTTCTTTTTTTATTTTATTTGCTTGTTTTGCTATTTCACTTCTTGCATGTTCATCTCTTTTTTTATCTTTATTTATTGAATCTAAAATTCCGCCTTCTTTTTTCTTCCTATACCAAAAACCATAATAATTCATTCTTATAGGGAAATAGCCTTTTTCTAGCATTCTTAACCATAAATGCCAATCTTCATGCACATCATCATCAACAGCAGAATATCCTCCAACATCTAGTAATGCCTCTTTTCTTATTAGTGAACATACTGGTAATATGTTTTCTTTTTTTTCTATATTAATATCAAATATTTTTTTCCATAAAAATTCTTGACCATCAAAATTAACTAAATCTGCATATACCCATGACGCTTTTGGATTTGTTTGTAATGTCCAGTATGAACATTCTAACATTGTTCTATCTATCGCATCATCTGCATCTAATATAAACAGTAAATCACATTTTGCTTTTGAAATTGCAAAATCTCTTGTTTTTATTCTTCCTCTGTTTTTTTCATTATATATTTTTATTCTATTATCTAATTTTGCAATTTCCTCTAATGTTTCTTTAGTTCCTTCTTCAGTACTTCCATCATTTACAATTATCCATTCCCAGTATGGAAATGTTTGATTTATAATAGAATTTGCAGTTTCTCTAATATATTTTTTACAATTATAATATCCTGTTATTATACTAATAATAGGTTCACCACTATTATTAGATAGATTTTTATTTAATTTGGTACCAGGCATCATAGAATAATCAAAATATTTTTCTTCTTCTTCCATTTTAATAACTCTCCTCTATTTTGTTTCTTTAACATATTCTTCTACAACTTCTTTTGTATTTCCATCCATTTTTATTTTACCTTTGTATAACCAAATTGCTCTATCACACAACTTCTTCACTGAGTCCATACTATGTGTAACAAATATCATTGTTTTACCTTTTTGTTTTAGTTCTAGCATTTTTTCAAAACATTTATTTTGAAAATGTTCATCTCCTACTGATAATATTTCATCAATTAATAATATATCTGCATCTACGTTAATTGCTACCGAAAAAGCTAATCTCATATACATACCTGATGAATATGTTCTAACGGGATTATCTATAAAAGGTCTTAATTCGGAAAATTCTATAATATCTTCTATTCTTTCATCTATTTCTTTTCTTGTTAGCCCAAATATAGAAGCATTAAAATATATATTTTCTCTTCCTGAAAAATCAGGATGAAATCCTGCTCCTAACTCTAGTAAAGAGGTTAACTTTCCTTTTGTAATAATTTTACCTTTATTAGGATATATTATTTGTGTCATTAATTTTAATAATGTGGATTTCCCGCTTCCATTTGTTCCTATTAATGCAACAACTTCTCCTTTTTTAATTTTTAAACTAATATCTTCTAATACAATTCTTTTTTCTTTTTTGTTTCGCGAAAATAAAAATAAAAGTTTTTCTTTTATAGTATTTGCTTTATCTAAATATACATTAAATGTCTTGTTAACATTTTCTACTATTATGCTATATTCATCTTCCGCTTGTTTCATAATTTTATATTCCTTTCTTATTTGCATTTAACATCATATCAATTTACCGTTTTATTTTATCAATATTTAACATTATAGTCAATTATTGCTTTGTGTTTTAATTTTTATTGTATTTTTATCATAATAAATTGCTGCATCTATATTTTTCCAATCTTTACTATCTGTTGATAAATCTTGGAAATATAATAATTTTGGATATACAGTTAGTGGTTCTAATTCTACATCAACTAATGACTCATCTAAATAATACTTTATCCTAGAATCCATTTCCTCATCATATTCTTTAGCTTCTCCGCTTATTAATTCTACTAAAGCTTCGTGCGAAGTAGTATAAGTATTTTCATTTCCTGCAATGGCAATAATAATTAAAACTAAGATATATGCAAAACATAATATATATGTTTTTATATTTGCAATATAATTCACTACATTTGTTATGTCAATATATTTTAAAATAATACCCATAGCATATGTATAGTTTAAAACTGTTAGAACAACAAATGTTATATATACTATATCTGTTAATCTTCCTGCTCCAAACCATCCCATCGCATAATATGGTACACATAGCATTGCACATATTGCACCATAAGACAATATTATTGATATAAATATCCATTTCCACTTTATTTTTTGGTAAAAATTATTTTTAGTAAGCATAGTATATATAAAAGGTGTTGCTGCTATCAACATTAATATAAGAGATATTGAAGTCCATTCATTTATGTATATTATGGCTTGATATGCGCTTTTTATCATTGTTTCAATTATTCCGCTATTGCAATCTATTGCGTTACTTCTAATAGCAGTTCCTTCAGATGTCATATTAATGTAAAAACCGATTATACCAAAAATTAAAATTACAACATATGCTAAACTTGTTTTATATTGTTTTTTAATTGTAGAATATGTTATAAAACATATCATAACTAGCATTGATAAAAATGCTGTTACATGATTACCACCTGACATTATAAATGAAACTATACTTGTCCAAACTAATATAAATATTTTATTGCTGATTTTATTTATATTATAGTACTTTATTAAAAGAGAAATTTCATAAAGTAATAGCATCATAAAAAACGTATAGTTCATTGCACCATTAAACCAAAATAATCCTTCTAATGGAGACGGTATAGTTTGAATTATAAAAAATGAAATTAAAAATGTTAATATAATCCAATCTTTACTATTAGATTTAAAAATATATTTGTTTACCCTTTTTATAAGAAAACCTATTCCTAAAATTATAGTTAATATCATAATGTATGTAACTAGACCATAGAATTGTTCACCAAATACCGCTGGTTGTAATGCTAATAAAAAGCCTGAGCTATACAATCCTTGCCATACTTGCATCCCTTCTATTGTTGACTTAATTGCTTCTTTTATTATGTCAAAACAATTACCTCCGACTTGAATTGTTTTATATACAGTATCTGAATATCCATAATCATCAGCACTTGGATGATTATATAAAGCAATTATTAATATTGGTATTAAAATTATTATCATTGTAATATAGGTAATAAGTTTTATTAAATTCTTTTTTTCAAATATTCTTCCCATTATTTTTTCCTCTCTCGTTTTATTTTTTCTAGATAAGTATATATTTTTTTTCCTAAACAGTCAAGCCCTAAAAATAATAATTTTTTTAATTTCTTTTGTCTCATTTTGTTATAATAAAAAAGACCGAATTTAATCTATTAATTCATAGTAAATTCAGCCTTTTTTATTTATTCTGTCTTGTAAATTTGCTATTATATAAAATTATTGTTTATTCCATTTTTCAAATGCTTCGAATTGTTTGTTCGCTGCTTTTCTTATCTTTTTCAACTTATTTTTGCTAATTTTCTTAAAATACATTTTTCTCAATCTAATATTATAATTAATTTTATCTATATCATCTACTTTATACGTCAATTTAAGGTCTTTTAATACGTTGTTAGTTTTTTTACTATAGGATAAATTATATAACTTTTGTCTAAGCATAGTAGATAATATCATAGAATGAAATCTAGTACAAACCATATATCCGAATTTGCTATATTCTTCTATAAACGTTTCTATATTGTCTTCATATTTTAAAACCTTTACTCTTTCTTTGTATTTTTCTGGTATGATTTGCATTATTTTTTCAATAGCCTTTTCATCCTCTTCAAACGCGCAAAAAGAAATTAAACTTACATCATAACCCCTTTTTGCAAATTTTATTACAATTCTCTTTATATAATCATTATATACTTCTTCTTTTTCCTTTATATTGTCCCTAATACTTAAATTTATAATGGAGATTCCTATACTTTTTTTATTTTTATTTTTCTCATACTCACTAACGTCATATGATAAAGTTATATCCGGAGCGTATGATACACTGTTTATATCAGAAAATTTTTCATAAGAATTAATATCTCTTAGGCATACTCCTTCACATAATTCAAATAAGTTTCTAACATTTTTTAAGTATTCATTTGTCTTATAAGGTCCAAAATTGCAAGTCATATAAAACAATGGTTTATTTTTCTCTTTGCATCTTTGGGCCAATTTAGTAAATTCAGCGACTTCATGCTTTGAATATTCTGATTCCATAAAAATTGAGCCACCAATATATATATAGGAGTCATAATCATCTATATTGACATCATCTACATATCTATTTTCTTTTAAAAAATGAATGTTATCTATGTTTTTAAAAGCTCTTTGATACTTTTCTTCTTTTATATGTATATAAAAGTCAATATCAGTATATTTTTTAGCTAATATATACACAAAAAAATCATCTCCAAAATTTGCTTTTGAATACCCAAATACTAATACTTTTTTTTTCATAGTTGGTCTCCCTTTAATTTTTAGTTTTTAATTTTATAAATTGAAAATACATAATGTTCTATATTGTAATTCCCATATATTTCATACATATATCCTAAGGATGCTAATTCATCTAAAATCTCATCTTCTATTACAAATACATATATTTCTTGTTCGATATTTTTTATTTCTTCTAAATTTTCAATCTTGTCCATTTTTGTTTGTCGATATACTTTTTTTGTCAAATCTGTAATATCTTTATTATATACATAAGTTTGTGTTTTATGATAATAATATGCTACAACTCTTTGAAGTTGATTATTGTCAAACAAAAATACACTATTAGAAATTTTATCTATGAATGATAATGTTTCATTTGTTTTTTTACTATATTGCTGTTCAATGTTTACTAACTTGTACAAATTCGTACTCCCTATTATTAGTATTATTATTGATAAAAAAACAAATGTCGTTTTCCTTTTACAATACTTGCCTAGCGAAATAGCAACAGACATCCATAAAACGCCTAAACTAGGTACTAAATACCTTTCAATAAATATGGGTCTTAATAATTTTGATGCAATAACGCCTATCATAATTGTTCCGATTGGTATTGTTAGTCCTAAAAAAATAATTTTACTATCTTTCTCTTTTCTATTTGTCCACAAAGTTAATATTGCTAATAGTAATATTCCTATTAGTATCCATGTTAATACAGGTTTTCCATCTACAAAAAACAGAAATTTAAAATATGATAAAAAACTCTCCCACGTAATTTCACCAATCCAATAACTATCCTTAACTGCTATTACCTGATTAAGCCATACAATTATCCACCCAAGATATGCTATACAACATATTAATATAGAATTTATTATCGCTTTGGTTTGTTCTTTATTATTATGTATTATAGTTTCGATGAGCAAGTACAAATATATGCATGCAACTGGAACGAGTGCAAAATAGTGTGTATAAGCTGCTAAGATTGCAAACAAAGTCATAAAGCCTCTGTCTATTTTTTTGTTTTCCATTTTCCATTTTATACAATATAAGTAAAACAATGTAACAAATAAAAGCCCCCATGTATACATTCTAATTTCAATAGCATAATTCATAATTTGAGGCACGCTCAATATAAAGAGCTGAAATAAAAAAACTGTTTTTTTGCCATACATTTTTTCAAGAATTGTATATCCAATAATAAGAAGTATACCTATAGGGATAATGGAAACTATTTTAGCTGTCCAAATTGTATTTCCTAAACAAATTTCAAATATTCCTACTAATATTTTTAAAATTATGTAATATAGTGGAGGGTGTACATCAATAGCTGTATTATAAATCATTTCTCCAAAATTTTGTTGTATCATGGACATTGAAAAAGCTTCATCTAACCAAATACTATTAGTGAAAATCGTTTGTATATATAAAAAATATAAACAAATTGGAATTATATAATAAATCATTTTTTCGATATATTTTATTATTTGTTTTTGTTTCATGACTATTCACCTATTTTGTCCTTTGAAATTTTTTTTATTTTATCATACTCTTTAATATTTTACAACTAATTTTGCCTATTTGTTAGTAAATCTCGTGCTTTTAATTTTTCCTGGTATGATTAAAATTGTAACTAACAACTTATTTAAGAATCCTTTAATATTTTTTATGATTTTTTTCTGATTAGTCAATGTTGAAAACAATATATAATGTTTTATTGCATATAATCTCTTTTTAAACAAAACACCTCTCATATCTTTCTGTAAAATCTCTTTGAAGTAATTAAAATATCCATAAGGGTTTTCTATAAATTGTTTATTTATATTTTTGGTATATCCACTAGGCTGATATTCGCAAATCATTATTGGTTCATTTATACAAATTATACCATATCTTTCATCCATTTTGTGAAACATTCTTGCTTCAGTAACAAATTTTTCTTTATCTTCAAGTTCATATTTATATTGCTTTCTTATTTTACTATTAAATACTAAAGCTTTTTCCCCATCTTCTCCCTCTTTAAAATATAAATCAAACATTGTAGTACAATTCTTTTGAAATGTTTTTCCCATATTTTCTCCTGCTTGATTATATTTTAGAAAGCATAAAGCATAATAATTTTGCATATTACTTTCATTCTCTTTATATGCTTTTTCTATGATTTCAAATGCATTATTAGTAAAATAATCATCTGAATCACATTCTATTATTAAATCTCCTTGTACATATTGTATTAAATTATTTATTGCCTGCATTTTTCCTTGATTTTCTTGAAAAAAATACTTTATGTTTAATTGATTATTTTCTTCTATAAATTTTTGTATTATTTCTTTTGTATTGTCTGTTGAACCATCATCCATAATCAACCATTCAATATCTATATTGTCCTTAACATTATTTACTATACTTTCATATAATCTTGGCAATAAATTTGCTCTATTATATGTTGCAGTTAAAATTGATATTTTCAAATTATTCTCCCACCAATTCTATAATTTTTTTTATTATATATTTATTGTCATAATTATTTGTTATATTATCTTTTTCGTTTTTTCCTTTTTCAATAATATTTTTTAGTCCATTATAAATTGCATTTTCTGTATTTTCAAATATCTTTGAATCTTTATAATCTCTTACTACCTCTCTTGCTGCTGTATCTGTAATTAGAATGTATTTATCTAATATTTTAGCTTCTTCCACAACCATAGGATATCCTTCAAAATATGATAATAGGCAAAAATAATCTGCTTTTTTTATATATGGATAAGGATTTTCTTTTTGCCCTAATAATTTAAAAGTATCTTGAATTTTTTTCTCCAATATTAGCTTTTCTAATTTTTCTTTTTCTGGTCCATCACCTATAATGTAAAAATTATGATTATAACCATTATTAATCAATTTATAATGTACATTTATTAGCCTATCTAGTGCTTTTTGCTCAACTAATCTTGATACTGTTACAAAATTTATAGTATTTCCATCAAAATTCATATCAAGTTTTTCTTCTGCTTTAGCAATAACATTATCTCTATTTATATAATTATAAATTACTTCTTTAGGAATATTATTATCATATACTTTTTCAAATTGTTTTATATTATCATTACTTACAAATACTAGTTTATTATATTTGCTATATATCTTTTTGTCAAACAATTGTTTTATTTTTGCTTTTAAATTATTTCCGAAGACTTTACTTATGTCATTATGTATCCATGCTATTTTTGTTGTCTTGTTATTTGGAGTACTAAATATTCTTGTTATTGCGCCTTCTAAAAATGCAATCTCTACATCATAATTATTTTTTATATATTTTTTATAAATACCTTTTTGTTGCAACAAAACTTGAAGGGACTTCAAAACTTTTTGTATTTTATTTAGTTCTTTATATTGTATATTATATAGAGATTTTAACTTTATTTTATTAGAAAGATTTTTTTCAAATTCTCCATTTGGATATATTGTAAAAATTGTGATATCATATTTCTCACATAATTCGTTCGCTATATCTACTAATACTCTTTCTGCTCCACCTATCGTCAAACTTGTTATACCAAATATTATTTTTTTCAATCTTTTTTCATCTCCTTAACCTTATTTAGCAATAATAGATTTATTAATATTATAATCATTGTTGTTGATGCATTAAAAAATATATAACCTGATAATAGAGATAATATAAATGCAAGTCCACCTCCTGATATTAGCATAATATATTCAACATCTAATTTTTTTACATTTTTGATTCCTATGTAAAATGAATATATATATATAGCCAAAAAAGGTATTAAATATAATATAAATCCATACAAACCAAAATTTATTAAAATTGCTGCTAATTCCATTTCCAAAACCATTTCTCTATATTGGACCACATAACCATTTCCAAATAGTCTATATAATAAATTTGATTGGTTATTTGCAAGTTCTATATTATATATTAATTGTAATGTTCTCATTTGTTTTACAGACAAGTTATATTTTGTTGCAATTTCATTTAAACTTAAAACTGCATCTTGTTGTTCTTTACTCATATAGCCTTCTTCTAGTGTTCCATTTTCAATTCTATTTTTTATTTCATATAAATCTCCTGTTATATGTACTTGTTCTTTTGTTACTTCATCCACAACTTCACTTGCCATATCTTCAACTTTTTCTCTTCTTTTTAAAGTATTTGATCCAAATGCAAAAATGATTCCAATAACTGACAAAATAATAGTTATAAATAAAATAATAAATATTATTAATTGTTTCTTAGATATTTTTTTACTTATTATAGTATGTATTAAAGTTGAAATTCCAAATAAAATTATTGCTAAAATAGTCCCATATAAGGCAACTCTTGTTCCAAGTAATAGTATTGAGTATATTCCAGTTAGTAGTATTATTATACCTGTATAAATTTTAATCTTAATATTCATACTTTTTTTGTTAAAAATATTTAATAATATGAACAAAGATAAAACTAATATTGCACTTAAACTATTACCAGATTCAAACCATCCTTTATAACCCATTCCTTCTAACATATATGTATTTGATATAGTCCCTGTTAACATTGATATATATAAAGATATACAGTATATACTAATTGATATCAAAATATATTTATATAGCTTTTCTGTATTTTTATTTTTATAAAATGCATAAATATATACATATAAATTTAAAGCCATAAATGTATAGTTTGCTAAATATTGCATTTCATGTATTATTACACTATATGAACTATTATTTTGTAATATTGAAAAAATATATAAATGCACTAGAGCATATATGCTATATGTTATTCCAGCTAAAATAAATATTTTTCTTTGTTTTTTATCTTTTATAAAAATATATAAACATATTATTATCATAAACAATGGCCTGGAAATTGTTGATGGTGATATATTAGTGTTAAATGTATTTCTAAATAAAAAACTCATACAATCTAAAATTGGGCACATTATTATATATAAATATAGAATTATTTGTATTTTTTGTTTTTTCATTTTTACCTCTATTACAAAAATTTAAAAATAAGTGAATATATTTTAAATGTTGTTTTATTAATACTTCTTATATATAAATTTTTTATACTATTAGTATTATTTAATATTTTATTATTTTTCCAATTTGGAAAATTTGTATTTAGGTTTTCCCATGTCTTATTTAGTAAGTTTTTTCTAATATTTTTATCTTTAATTTTTACTATTCTTAAAAAAGAGCTACATAATAAATATCGTGCATATACATATTCTAGTTCTTCTTTAAAATCGTTGTATAAATTATTTTTCTTATAATAATTAATTACATTTTCTAATACCGTAAATATTTCTTCATTTTTTTGATTTTGGGTATTAGATATTGAACCTTGTCTTTGTATATAATGTATAAAACATTTTCTAACAAATACTACTTTTTTTATATATGGCAATATTTTATAAAATCCTTCTACATCTTCATATCTTAATCCTACCGAGAATCTTGCTTCTGGGTATTTTTCATATATTTCTCTTTTTATTAATTTGTTCCAGGCAACAACTCTTGATTTGTATAACATTTCTTTTTGATTTGAATATGTATTTCCTATATCTTCTTTCTTCTTATTTGGATACTCCCACCAGAAATCACATTCTACCATATCTGCATTTTCTTGTTTCGCTTTTTTATACATTTCTTCATACATAGTTAATTCTACGAAATCATCGGAATCTAAAAATGCTATATATTCTCCAGATGCATATTTTATACCAAAATTTCGAGCATCTCCTAGTCCACCATTTGCTTTTTTATAATATTTAATTTTGTTTGGATATCTTTTTTCAAATTCTTTTGCTTTTTCTTCTGAATTGTCCTGACTTCCATCATTAACTAATATTATTTCAATTTCTTCTAATGTTTGATTTACTAATGAGTCTAAACATTTTTCTATATATTTTTCCACATTATAAAAAGGGACAATTACACTTACTTTTGGCATTATTTCCTCCTATTTAGTGAATTTTTAAATATAGCTTAATATTATATTTTAATAGTATTCTTTTTACTAATTGTTTTAAATTTCTTGGTTTTATATTTTTGTACATTTTTCTTTGTTTTATTTCTTGTATATAAATTTTCTGAGAATCTTTATTTAATTCATTTAATTTTAAAATTATAGAATTGGTATAATATATTTTTACATTTTCTTTTGTTATTTTTTCTAAATTTAGCTTTTCTAACTTTTTTAACATGTTGTCATAGTGAGCCAGAACATCTTCCATTTTTTTTATTGTTTTATTATAGTCTTCTGTTCTTGTTATACTATTAGGAGCTTGTACATATTTATATAAATATTCTGGTATTGAAATTACAGTTTTGGCAGATAATATAATAAAAGGTATTAGGCCAAAATCTTCATGATATGTCCTTTCGAATTTAAAATTATTTTCTGTAAATAATTCTTTTTTAATAAGATATACACATGGTGAATCTAGTAATACATCTTCACAATATAGCTTATTAAATGCTTCTTGTCCTTTTAATATATCAAAAGTAGGTCCTCCTACTTCTTCTAAAATTTCGCCTTTTTCATCTACTCTTTGTAATTTAAATTTTATTAAATCTATATCTTGTTCTATATATTTTTCTAATATTTCAAAAGCTTTTACATCAAGATAATCATCAGAATCTAAAAACATTATGTATTTTGATGTTGCTTGTTCTATTCCAAAATTTCTTGTTTTTGCTATACCTTCGTTTTCTTTTGAAAAATATTTAATATTATCTTGCTTATTTTCTTGTATATATTGTTTTATGATATCTTCTGAATTATCTGTTGAACCATCATTAATAATTAGTATTTCGATATCAATTTTTTTTGTTTGATTTTTTATCGAATTTAAACATTGTTCTAGCTTGCTTCCTGTGTTGTATACAGGAACAATCATACTGATTTTAGGCATTTTCTATTCCTTTCAAAATATTTTTTCTAGTTTTTCCATAATATCGCTATTATATTGTTCTGCATCAAACTTTTCTTTTATTTCAAAACCATTTTCTATAAATAACTTCACTTTGTTGTAAATATCATCAATATCTTTTGTAGTTATATATCCAAATTTACCTTCTATATCTTCATAATCTGATACTTGTGTTGTTATTATTGGTTTGTTTAATATCATACTTTCTAAAAATACAACTGGATATCCTTCATAATCTGACGTTAATATTACACAATCAGATATTTTAAAATATGGATATGGATTTTGTTTTTTACCTACAAATATTATTTGTTCTTCTAATTTGTATTCTTTTACCATGTTTTTGTATTCTTCTGTGTTTTTTCCATCTCCTACAAATAAGATTCTAAACTGATAATTGTTTTCTTTAAGTTTTTTTGCAACTTCTATTATCCTACTTAATCTTTTTTCTTTTTCGTCATGTCGTCCTACATTTAAAAATGTAGTTATATTTTCTTTTTGTGTTTCTATAGGTTCATTTGAAAGTTTTTCTATTTTTTTTGAATCTACAAGATTATTACATACTATTGTTTTTCCTTTTACTTTTGGAAATACAGATACAAAAGATTGCTCTGCTTTCTTAGATACAAATATTAAATGTTTAAATTTATTATATTTTTTTTCTTTAAAAAATTTAATCATTTCTTTAATATTATCTTTATATATTGTTGAATAATCAGAATGTACCCATAAACATGAATTTTTAGAAGCGGTTCTGCTTACAAATGATGAAGAATTTGAATATGTTGCAAACGATGCTGCAAAGTCAAATTTGTTTCTATATTTTAAAATAAATTTAATTCTTTGTATGCAATTTATTATTTTTCTTTTTATTATATTTTTATCATCATTTGGTGTGTATGTTATTATTTGAATTTTGGGATTTAGTTCTTGTAAAAATATTCCTTCTTTTTTTTCTAGAATTAATGTTATTTTATACTCTTTTTTTTGTAATTCATTTAATAATGTTACTAATGCTTTTTCTATTCCACCAATATCTAAAGAATATGCCGAAAATAATAATTTTTTCATTTTTTCATTCCTTTTTTATCTTTTTTAATATTTTTATAATATCATTAAAAAGAAAAAAGTACAAGCTTTTTCGTGTACTTTTTCGTTTTTAAATTTATGTATATTATTTTTTATTATACTTTTTATACGCCAACTGGCGAACACTCGCAGTTGCAAAATGTTCGCCAGTTGGATGATAGTTACTTATTCTCTTTCCTATTTTTGAGCGATTGCCGGAAGAGGTACCAGTTCAGTACTGTCCCGACGATACCAATGGAAACATTTCTTACATTGAGTGTTTCCAATTTTTGGTATATCATATACAACTGTATTACAATGATCGCTGTTGTAGTTACTGACATACCCAAGTGTAGAAACACCTTGTGATTAGTTTTAGTTTTCTTGATCATCCGCACGCACAGCAATACTATAAAAAGCAATGCCATTAGTACTTCTGTAAGAGAAAGCCAAAACATCGTAGTATCGGTATTCACAAAAATTACCTCCCAAAAATGTACTATATGTAATCAGCCTATGCTGTTAAAAAGGAAATAAATCTATCAACAAAGCCTTTTTTGCTTATATCTATATTATACTACCTTTACGGAATGAAGTCAATAATGGCAAAACTTCAAAATAGCACTAAAGCTCAAG
>CALXJW010000014.1 GCA_944388725.1 uncultured Clostridia bacterium
CCCCAATTTTACCTAATTTTATTATTTAAAAACATCATAAAAATTCTTAAATTCAAAACCTCTATCTCTAAAATACGCAATAATTTGAGGTAAAGCATCTGCTGTTGCTTGTTTAGTTCCTGCATCATGCATTAACACAACAACACTTGTATGTTGTTTAACTGTTTTATCCAATTCTGCTAAAAACTGTTCTGTCGTTTTACTTCCAGCAGCATCTGATGTCAAAGCATTCCAATCAACATGCATAATTCCATTTTGTTCTAATAAAGTTGCCGCTTCTTGTTTAACTAAAGCATATTTCCCACCAGAATATCCCCCAGGAAATCTAAACAAATGTGGATTATATTCTTGCTCACCTATTGCATTTCTTATTGCAACTAATGATTTATTATATTCATCTAAAACACTTTGTGGTGAAGAATATAGTTGTGAATATATATGTGAATATCCATGACTTGCTATAAAATGCCCTTCATCATATTCTCTTTTTATAATATCTGGATATAATTCAACTCTACTTCCTAAAACAAAGAAAGATGCTTTTACGTTTTCTTGTTTTAATATATCTAAAATTGATGCTGTTACATTTTTGGATGGTCCATCATCAAATGTTAAAAATACTCTTTTTGTTTCTGATTTATAAATATTTTTTATATTTTGTTTTCCTGTTTCTGTTAATTCCGGAAGTTTTTCTTTTCTTGCCTCTTCAGCTTTTATTTGTTCTTGCTGTATTGCTATTTGCTTGATATTTTCAATTTGTCTAGCATATTGTGTAGATGTTTTTACTATTAATGTTTTCTTATAAACTTCATTTAGCACTAATATTATAAGTAAAAGTGAAAATATTAATGCTAAAGATATAATTGTATTTCTTATATTTCTATATTTCCTTTTTATAGATATCAAATCCATATTTCACCTTTATAATTTATTTTTTTCTTAAATATTCTAGTTCTTCTTCTACCTTTTTTCTCATAAATAACGGTTCGCCTTTTTCTATTACTTTTATATCTTTTAAATTATTATATATTTTTAAGCTATCCCATATTTGTAATTCTTCTGGTATTCCTATTTGCCCTAATAAATTTTTAGATGTTTGTTCCATAATTGGTAATAATATAATTCCTATTTTTCTTATATTTTCTATTAGATGATACATACTTGATTTTAATTTTTCTTGCTCATCATTTTTTTCTAGTTCCCAAGGTCTTGTTTCATCTATATATTTATTTGTTCTTGATATTATTGACCATATTTCTTGTAATGCATTTGATAATTCTGCATTTTCTAATAATTTTTCTACATTTTCTATTTTATTATTTGTAAATTCTTCAAATTCTTTATCTACATCATTTGGTGTTCCATTATATTCTGGTACTTGTCCATTAAAATACTTATTTACCATTGATACTGTTCTATTTACTAAATTCCCCAAATCATTACATAAATCATAATTATATCTTTCAATAAAACTTTCTGGTGTATATAGTCCATCTTGGGATTCTGGCATTTCTCTTAATAAAAAGTATTTTGTTGCATCTAATCCATATCTATCAATTAATTTTTCTGGATATACAACATTTCCTTTTGATTTTGACATTTTTCCATCTTTCATCATTATCCAGTTATGGACCAATATCTTTTTTGGTAATGGTAAATCCAATGCCATTAAGAATATTGGCCAATATATTAAATGGAATCTTGCTATGTCTTTTCCTATAATTTGTAAATCTGCTGGCCAGTATTTTTTTAATAATGTATCATCTTCTGACATATATCCTAATGCTGTTAAGTAATTTGTTAATGCGTCTAGCCATACATATATTACATGTTTTGGATTACTCTTTACTTTTATTCCCCAATCAAATGATGTTCTTGTAACACATAAATCTTCTAGTCCTGGTTTAATAAAGTTGTTTATCATTTCTGTTTTTCTGTATTCTGGTTGAATAAAGTCTGGATGATCTTCATAATATTTTAATAATTTGTCTGCATATTTTTTCATATTAAAGAAATATGCTTCTTCTTTCATTAATTTTACTTCTCTACCACAATCTGGACATTTTCCATCTACTAATTGTGTTTCTGTAAAATATGTTTCACATGGCATACAATATAAACCTTCATATGTTCCTTTATAAATATCACCTTTTTCTAGAAAATACTCAAATATTTTTTGAACAGCATCTTCATGTCTTTTTTCCGTTGTTCTAATAAAGTAATCATATTGTATATCCATTTTTGTCCATAATTCTTTCGCCATTTGGGCCATTTCATCAACATATTTTTGAGGTGTTTTTCCATTTTTTTCTGCTACTGTTTCTATTTTTTGTCCATGCTCATCTGTTCCAGTAAGCATAAATGTATCATATCCTCTTAATTTTTTATATCTTTTCATTGTATCTGCTAATACTGTTGTATATGCTGTTCCTATATGAAATTTTCCGCTTGGATAATATATAGGTGTTGTTACATAAAATGTATTTTTCATAAATATCATCCTCCTTTATCTTTAATTTAATATTACATCTCTTTTTAATAATTTATTTTTTATTGTTGCTAACCCTATAAACTCTTTTTGGGTATTATATATTTTATATAAATTATCTTCTAAATTATACTCTAATTGTACTCCATTTAGCAATAGTTTTATTTTATTTTCTTGCAATTCTAATGATGGATTATTTTTAAAATATTGCTCTATAGATATAATCTTGTTTTTTAAAAATTCTTTATTATTTATATTTTTTTCTATTTCTTCTATTGTCATTGAGTCTTTTAAATCAAATTCTCCAACTTTGATTCTTTTTAATTCTTTCATATATCCAATACTTCCTAATTTTTCTGCAATATCTTCACATAAAGAACGAATATATGTACCTTTTGAACATTCTACTTCAAAATCTATTGTTTTATTAATTTTATCAATATTTAATAATTTGATATTATATATTTCTATTTCTCTAGGTTCTATTTCTATATTTTCACCTTTTCTAGCGTATTCATATAATTTCTTTCCATTCACCTTGATTGCAGAATATATTGGTGGAATTTGCTTTTGCTTTCCTTTAAAATTTTTAAGAACACTTTCAATATTTTCTTTTTTTAAATTTGACTCATTTACTTCTTTTTGTTCTATAATTTCTCCCTCAATATCTCCTGTTGTTCTTTTTTCACCTAATTGAATTTGCGCTTGATATATTTTATCATGGTTTATTAAATATTTTGATATTTGAGTTCCTTTTCCTATAAGTAGTGGTAGTACACCTGTTGCGTTTGGATCTAAAGTTCCAGTATGACCAACTTTTTCTTGTAAAATTTTTTTGGTTTTATATACAATATCATGTGATGTACAATTTTTAGGTTTATTTATTACTATTATCCCATCCATATTTATCTCATTTCTTGTTTTATAGCTTTAATAATTTTTGATTTTGCTTGTTCTAAATTTCCACTAACAAAACATCCTGCAGCTCTTGGGTGTCCGCCACCACCTAATAGAAAACATACATCAGATACATTTACATTTTCTTTTGAACGCAATGATGCTTTAAATCCGTTTTTTCCTTCTTTTTCTTTTAATAATACTGCCACTTCTACCCCTTCTATGTCTCTTTCTATCTCTACTAGTCCTTCATCATCACCAAGCTGTGCATTTACATTTTCATTATCTTGTAGTGTTATATATGAAATTACAATTTTTCCATCCTCTAAAAATTCCATCCTATCATATAATAATTTTGTTAATTCATAATTTGCTTTTGATTTATTTCTCAATACTTGCTGGCATATTTTCGACATATTAACACCTTTTCTCAAAATTTCTGCAGCAAATTCTAATGTTTCTGGTGTTACTCCTGAATATTGGAATCCTCCTGTATCTGTTATTATACCTGTTAATATGCAAGTTCCTATTTCTTTATTTATATCTATACCAAAATATTCAAACATTCCTATCAATATTTGACAACAAGCTGGTGATACAGGATCTACATAGTTTAAGTCTGCAAACATTGCATTTGTTGAGTGATGATCTATTTCTATTGTTACTTTGGCTGTTTCAAAATATTCTTCAGATCCAACTAATCTTTTTAAGTCTGTACAATCAACAGATATTGCTAAATCATATTGTTTGATATCACTTGCTTTTTTTATTGTGTCTGCTCCTGGTAAAAAATCAAAGTCTTTTGGAAATTCTGGTATTATTACATCTGCTTCTTTTCCTAGTTGATAAAGTGCATGCATCACTGATAGAGAGCTTGATACAGCATCTCCATCGGGTGATTCATGTGTTAATATTACAATACTATTTGCCTTTTTTATTTCTTTCATAATTTCATCTAAAGTCATTTTTATTCCCCTTTATCTTCTTTTTTTGTTTCTTTCATTATTTCGTTTAATATACTATCTATTCTTGCACCATACTCTAAAGATTCATCTAATTCAAACACTAATTCTGGTGTATTTCTTAAATTTATTCTTTTAGCTAGTTCTGATCTCAAAAATCCAGCTGATTTTTTCAATCCTGCTAATGTTTCTTTTATATTTTTAGAATTTAAAATACTAACCGAAACTTTTGCATATTTTAAGTCAGGTGTTACTTTAACTCTTGTAACACTTATCATTCCTGTAACACTAGGTTCTTTTAATTCATAGCTTATTATTTGACTTAGTTCTTTTCTAAATTCTTCATCAATTCTTCCTTGTCTATTGTTATTCTTTGGCATAATTTCCTCCTATCTGTAATATCAAATTAAGAACGTTTCTTTACTTCTTCTAAAATATATGCTTCTATGATGTCTCCTTCTTTGATATCATTATATTTTTCAATTTGAATACCACATTCATATCCTTTTGAAACTTCTTTTGCATCATCTTTAAATCTTTTTAATGAAGCAAGTTTTCCTTCATGTATAACAACATTGTCACGAAGTACTCTAACTCCTGCATTTCTTTCTAATTTACCATCTGTAACATAAGCTCCTGCAATTGTTCCAACATTTGATATTTTAAATGTTTGTCTTACTTCTGCATTTCCTATTACCTTTTCTTCAAATTTTGGTGCAAGCATTCCTTTCATTGCTGCTTCTACATCATCAATTGCTTGATAAATGACTGAATATTGTTTTATTTCTATTTCTTCCTTTTCTGCTATTGTTTTTGCATTTGCCATTGGTCTTACATTAAATGCAATTATAATAGCATTTGAAACTTTTGCAAGTGTTACATCTGATTCTGTAACTGCTCCTGCTGCAGCATGTATAACTTTTACTTTTACTTCTTCATTAGATAATTTTTCCATAGATTGTTTTATTGCTTCTACAGATCCTTGTGTATCTGCTTTTACAATTAAGTTTAATATTTTTAAGTTTCCTTGTTCCATTTGATTAAATAAATTGTCTAATGTTACTTTTGTTGTTGCATTTATTGCTTTTTCTCTTTCTTGACGTTTTCTCTTTTCTATTAAATGTTTTGCTGTTTTTTCATCTTTTACTTCATAGAAAATATCTCCTGCTTGTGGTACTTCTGTTAGTCCCATTATTTCTACTGGTGTAGATGGACCTGCTTTCTTAACTTTCTTACCTTTTTCATCTGTCATACTTCTTATTCTACCAATTGCAGATCCAACAACAATTGTATCTCCTGTATCAAGTGTTCCTCTTTGTACAAGCATTGTTGCAATTGCTCCTTTATTTTTATCAAGTCTTGCTTCTATAACTACGCCTTTTGCTTGTTTATTTGGGTTTGCTTTTAATTCTAATACATCTGCTTCTAATAATACCATTTCTAATAATTGGTCTATATTTTGACCTTTTTTAGCTGAAATTGGAACAAATATTGTTTCTCCTCCCCATTCTTCTGGTACTAATTCATAAGTCATTAATTCTTGTTTTACTTTATCAATATTTGCATCTGGTAAATCAATTTTGTTTATTGCTACTATTATTGGTATTCCTGCTGATTTTGCATGGTTTATTGCTTCTACAGTTTGTGGCATTACACCATCATTTGCTGCAACAACTAATATCGCTATATCTGTTATTTGTGCTCCTCTTGCTCTCATTGCAGTAAAAGCTTCATGTCCTGGTGTATCTAAAAATGTTATTTCTCTATCATTTATTTTTACTTTATATGCTCCTATTGCTTGTGTAATTCCTCCAGCTTCACCTTCAATAACATTTGTTTTCTTTACAGCATCTAGTAATGATGTTTTTCCATGATCTACGTGTCCCATTACAACTACAACTGGTGGGCGAACTTCTAATTCTTCTGGCTTATCTTCTGATTCATCAAATAATATATCTTCTTCTGTTATTGTTTCCTTTTTGTTTACTCTTACTCCAAACTCATCAGCAATTAATGATGCTGTGTCAAAGTCTATTTCATTATTTAATGTTGCCATTACACCATATCCTAATAATTTCTTAATTACTTCTGCTGTTGTTTTCTTTAATTCTGCTGCAAAATCTTTTACTGTTATTGTTTCTGGTATTGTAATTTCTTCTAGCTTAAAGATTTTTTGTTTTGTTCTGTTCTCATCATCTTTATTAGGTTTCTTTTTACCTTTTTTGCCTCTTTGTGTTGTTAAATCATAATAATCAAGCATTCCACCATCTTGTTCATCAAACATATTTGATAATTTATCTGTTCTTTTTAATCCTTTTAATTTATGTTCATTAATATCACCATTTTGACTATTTCTTCTTGATTTATTATTTTTCTTATTTGTTCTATTTTCTTCAAATTTATTATTTTCTTTTTGTTTGTCTATAGTTTTGTTATATTCTCTTGCTGGTTCTTTTTCTATAGTTTCTACTGACATTATGTCTTTAATATTTCTTTCAATTCCTTTTTCGTCTAATGGTCTTTTTCCACCAAATCTTTGATTGTTATTTGGTCTATTTTTATTATCAAATCTATTTTTGGCAAAGTTTTGATTATTTCCATTATTAGCATTATTATTTCTGTTTCCAAATCTTTGGTTATTTTTATCAAAGTTATTATTACTGTTATTAAAACCATTATTTCTATTATTGTTAAATTTATTAAACTTGTTATTTCTATTATTATCTGTTTGATTATTATTTCTATAATTATTATTAGAATTTACTCTATTTTCCATGTCTTTATTATATATTTTTTGATTTTGCTCAGGTTTTATTTGATTAATAACTTGTTGTTTTTCTACATTTACTTTTTTATTTTCTACATCCATCTTATTTTCTACTTTTTCTTCTACCTTTTCTTCAACTTTTTTATTTTCTTTTTTTATTCCAAATAATTCATCTACTGTCATTGGTTTTGTTGGTTTATTTCTGTATACTATATTGTAATCTTTATTTTGTTTTCTTTCTACAAATCCAACATTGTTTGTTCTCTTTTCTTCTTTTTTGGCTTGTGATTTTGGGTTATTATTTTCATCATTAATAATAACTTCTCTTCTAATAATTACTGGTGTTTCTCCTTTGTCTGATTTTTTTTCATTATTAGCTTTTTTATCTTTTACTTTTTTATCTTCTTTTCTTTCTTCTCCTCTTGATGTTTGCTTTTTGGCATTTTGTCTTATCTTTTCTGCACCACTCTCTTCAATTGAACTCAAATGACTTTTTGCTTCTATGTCTAATTTTTTTGCAATTTCTAATACTTCTTTACTGGTTAATTCTAGCTCTTTTGCTATATCATATATTTTTACCTTACCCAATAACTTCACCCCCATTTTTATTTTCAATTATCTCAACTATTTCTTTATACATATCATCATTTATTTGTATTTTCTTTGTTTTTATGGCTTTTTCTAAACAATCTTTACTATAACAAATATATGCTCCTCTTCCTGATTCTTTTCCTGTTTTATCGATTTTAACTTCATTTTCTTTATTTGTTACAATTCTTAATAATTCATTTTTATTTTTTTGTGTTCTACATGCTACACAACTTCTTTGTGGTATATTCTTCACTATATCCTCCTAATTTATATCAATTATTCTTTGTTATCTTCTTCTTCTTTTTTTGATAACATCTCTCTAAATTGTGATTCTGATTTTATATCTATTTTCCAATTTGTCAATTTTGCTGCTAGTCTAGCATTTTGTCCTGCTTTACCTATTGCTAATGATAATTGATTGTCTGGCACTATTACTTGTGCAAATTTTTCTTCTTCTTTTATATCAACCGCCATTATTTGTGCTGGTAATAATGCTGATGATATAAATATACTTGGATCAGCATTCCATTCTATTATATCTATTTTTTCTCCATGTAATTCATTTATTACGTTTTGTATACGTACTCCTCTTTGTCCAACACAAGAACCAACTGGATCTATATTTTCATTTGGTGAATATACTGCAACTTTACTTCTTGACCCTGGATCTCTTGATACACTCTTTATTTCTATTAATCCTTCATAAATTTCTGGTATTTCGAATTCTAATAATTTTCTTACAAAATCAGGATGTGTTCTTGATATTATTGCTTGTGGTGCTCCTTTTTCTCCTCTTTCTACATCTACTACATATCCTTTTATTTTGTCATTTACTTTATAATGTTCTGTTGGAATTTGATCTTTTGGTAGCATTATTCCTTCTAATTTTCCTAAATCTAATACTACTATGTGTTTATCTGCTTTTTGAACTAAGCCTGTAACTATTTCTCCTTTTCTTTCATTATATTCATTATATACTATATTTCTTTCTGTTTCTCTTAATTTTTGTATTATTACTTGTTTTGCTGTTTGTGCTGCTATTCTTCCAAAATCTCTTGGTACAATTTCAACCTCTACATTATCTCCTATTTCTAAATCCTTATTTATTTTCTTTGCTTCTTTTAAACTTATTTCTAATACTTCATCTCTAGCATCTTCTACTATTTCTTTTACCGAAAATACATGTGTTGCCCCTGTTTGCTCATCAATCTTCACATCAACATTATCCAAGGCGTCAAAATTTCTTTTATATGCTGTTATTAATGCTGTTCTTATTGATTCTAATATTTCTTCTTTTTTTATTCCTTTCTCTTTTTCTAATTCTTCCAAAGCTAATATTAATTCTTTATTATCTATTGCTTTCATTTTTCCAATCATTCCTTTCTTTACCAATTATACACAGTTTTTATCTGTGCTATATTTTTTCTTTCTATTTCTATATTTTCTTTTATTGTAATTGTTTCTGAATCAAACTTTGCTAATATTCCTTGATAATTCTTGTTTCCATTTACATCTTTTTTAAATAATTTCACTTCTACTTCTTTTCCTATATTTTGTTCTAAATGTTTGTCTTTTCTTAATATTCTTTCTATCCCTGGAGATGATACCTCTAAAAAGTATTGTTCTTTTATGTAATCTTCTTTATCTAATATTTCGTTTATTTGATTGCTTACCTTTTCACAATCGTTTAAGTCTATTCCTTTAGGACTGTCTATGTATATTCTTAAGTAATAATTTGGACCTTCTTTTGCATATTCTACATCATATAAGCTGTACCCTAGTGTTTCTATTGGTTCTTTTACTAGTTGTTCAACTTTTTCTTCTATTTTTGACATAAAACCTCCTTTTATTTTTTATTCATTTTTCATAAATTAAAGAGTAGGATTTGTTCCTACTCTTCTGTTTCTTTTCTGTTCTTATATATTATACCCATTTTTTTCCGAAATTGCAAGTGTTTTTAAGATTTTTTTATAATTTAAACTATTTTTATCAATTTAGCGGTTATAGTCTTTTCTGTTTTTTCCATAACTATTCTTATAATACCATCTGTATTATTTTTAAATTTAAAGTCATAACTTCCATAAGCAACAGCAGCATCTTTACCTTTCTCTATATATTTTACATCTCTGCTATGCTGATGTCTTTCTATTACTTCTAATTCTGAAATTTGTGCAACAGCATTATATATTGTTGTACTAATCTGGCAATTTCCACCTCCAAGCCCTTTCTTTTTTTCTCCATCTACAAATATATCCGCTTCTTGATATCCTTTTTCTGTTGTTGCTTTACCAACAATATCGCAAAAAGAAAATGTTTCTCCTGGTTGAATTTCCACATTATTTAATGTATTACATGTAATTTGCATATTATTTTGTCTTTCTGCTTCATTACCATAAATTTTTGTTGTAAAAACTGCTATTTGTGTTTCTGTCTTTGGCTTAGCTTGATTTTGTATTTCATTATTGGTTGTTTCATTTTTGCTATTATTTGTATCTATTTGATTTTGCATAGTATTTGTATTTATTTCATTACTATTATTAGTATTATTCATATTAATATTATTTGTTGCAATACTTTTTTCTGCTTGATAATTACTACCATTATTCTCTGCAGTTTTATTACTTTTTCCATACCACCAAATACCTAATACAGCTATAAAAAATACAATTGCTAAAATTATTAAAATCTTTTTCATATTTATCCTCTTTTCATATATTTTTATAATTATTTTGCCCCAAAAATTCAAATAATATTGACAAATTATAAAAATATAGTATAATTATTTATGTATAAAATTTTTTTAAGGAGATTATTATGTTAGCTAAATATTGGAAAAAAATTGGTTTTTTTATTTTAATAGTTGCTTGTATCTTTAACATAATGAATAAATTAGTACATAAATTATCTTTAAAAGATGAATTAGAAGCATCTGCAACATATATTTACGAAAAAAATCAAGAAGAAAATACAAATTCAGTTAAATAGCTTGAAAAAATTTAAGAATTATGATAATATATTATATGGTATTTTTTAGTTATTTTAAGAAAGAGGTGAATTGCAAATGAAAGAAGGATTACATCCAACATATAACCAAACAACTATAACATGTGCATGTGGTAATGTTTTAGAAGTTGGTTCAACAAAAAAAGATTTAAAAGTAGATGTTTGCTCAAAATGTCATCCATATTGGACAGGTAACTTAAGACTTGATACAAAAGGTGGTAGAGCAGATAGATTCAAAAAGAAATATGGTCTTGAATAAAAAAATGGCTTTAATTAAAAAGCCATTTTTTTATTTTGTAAAATTGGGGACGGTTCTCTTTTTTCCAAGGAAAAAAGAGAACCGTCCCTAATTTACCCTTTCTACTAAAGTTATTTTCCAATTATAATCATGATAATCTGTAAAGAATTTTTCTTCTGAAACAATTTTATATTCTTCATTATCTCCATATAAATCATTTGCAGCATTTCCATATGCATTATCTATAACCCAAATTCTATCTGAACATTTTTCCATAAAATCTTTTGTTACTACTGTTTCATAATTTGGTCCAAATGCTTTATATGCTTCTTCCACTCCCCAATTTGGTTCATTATAAAAATATACTTGACTTTCTATACAATGGTTTGCAGCAACTGATCCCACTCCACAATCTGTATATACTACTGTATCTGTTTCTTTGATGTTTTCTTCCATATATTCTATTGGTGCTGAATTTTTACTGCTATAATTGTCTGCAATCATTCCAGCATTATAATAAATTGCTAACACAGCTATTACTGATAAAATTGAAACTATTTCTATTTTATTCTTCTCTTTAGCTAATATAAAGCTTATAGCAAATATGTATAAACCTGTTATTATAAATAAATATCTATAATATAATACTGATGTTTTTAATAAAACAGTTATACCTAATGCTGCTAGTATAACAGCTAAATACATTCCAACAGCTAATTTAAATGGTTTTAAATCTTGCTTTTCTTTTGCTAATTTATATGTTTTATAAATTATATATGCATATAGTTCAAAAGCAAATATAGTTGGTACTATTAATTCTCTGTAATCTGTTGTTCTTATATATCCAGAAAGTTGTGCACTTGTTAGTTCCATTAATGTTTTTGGAAATTCAAAACCAATCCAAAATCCTCCAGATACATGGTCCATTTGCGATGCTAAATACATTAACCATGGAAAATATGCTATTGCTTGTACCAATCCAAAAGAAAGTATAAAGATTAATCCTTTCTTTCTTTTATTTTTTATTAAATATATTAATAATACTACATTTATTAATCCTGCTGCCATTAATCCATAATAATGTAAAAATATACTTGCTAAACTTGATATTCCAAATATTATCCAGTTTTTAGTATTATCTTCTTTTGATAATCTATATGCATATATTGCAAGAAGTGTAACTGTTAATATTGCCCATGAATACATTCTTATTTCTATTGCATATACTGCCATTTCTGGTAAAAATGCACATAAAAATGAAAATATAAATCCTGTTTTTTCTCCAAAGTCTTTTCTAATATGTGTATATCCTAAAATTATCATTATTGCTATTGGTATTATAGAAAATATTCTATATGCCATTATAGATTGTCCCATTATTAAATTTATTATATGCAATAACCAATAATATAAAACAGGATGAACATCATGTCCACCAAATGCCCATATATCTCCAAATGTTTGTCTTGCTAATCCTACTGAATATGCTTCATCAAACCATAAATTACTATGAAATGCTCCTAATGATACAAATATTATTCCTAATACTATTAATAATATATGCCATTGTTTTAATGTTACATTTTTTAGTTTTTCTTTTAACTTCTTCATTTTGTTCTTCATTTCCTTCCTTATTATTTTTCAATGGTATTTTACTATATTATTAATTTTTTATCAAGTTTTATTTATTCTTTTTCTTTTAAATTTTTATCATAAATTTTATCTATTTTTTGCATAAAATCTGGTACATAATCTAAAAGTCTATCTATATAGGAATCATGATCTACAGGTATTAGTTTTACATTATCTTCTTGAACCACTAGAAATGCTACTGGATTAATTGATACACCGGCACCTGCTCCACCTCCGAATGGTAATTTATATTCGATTTCTTCATCATCATCTTTTTTATTATATTCTTTTACTGTTTCTCCATAAAATTCACTTCCACCTGCCACAAATCCAAATGAAACTTTAGATACTGGAACTATAGTTATATTATTCCCTGTTTCTATTGGCTCTCCTATAATTGTATTTACATCTACCATATCTTTTATACTACTCATAGCAGTTAGCATAAGATTTTCTATTGGATGTTCGCTCATTTTTATCTACTCTCCTTTTTTTCTTAAAAATTTGGCTATATATATAATGCATCAAATATATTGTAAATATACCATCTAATTTAATTTTTAATATATCTTTATTAGCATATATTGGAATTATTTTATATTTAGGTTTTCGTAGTATGCCACCTATTATTCCCGCTATTCCTCCTGTTAATATTGCAGTGTTTGCAGCATCTCTTAATCCGATTTGCACTTCTAAATCTATACTTCTTATTTCTACTTCTATTTTTTTTAATAATTCTTTGTAATTAATCTTTAATTTTTTTGATTTTAATATTTTTATATCAATTTCATCTTTTTTTAATTTTACTTTATTTGTTTTTACTTTTTTTATTTGTTTCTTAAATATTTTTATTTTTCCAAATGTAAATATTAATATATAAATTTTACTATTATGACTTATTTTATGTCCTTTAGGTCTTTCTGTATCTAAATTAAATTTTTCAATTTCAACTCCAATTTTACTTGTATGTATTGCAATTAATAAAATAATTATAAAAATAAAAAGAAAAAACAATATTATCGCCTTCTTTGCTTTAATATTATTTTTTCCTTTTTTTGTCTTTTTAAACATGTTTATTTTTTTCCACTTCTATATCTCCGAATAATTCTTCTTGTTCTGTTTTTACTTTATTTCTTCTTGATAATTCTAATAATCCAGAAAATGCTGTTACAACTTCATTTTTATTATGTTTTTTTAATGAAAATAGTTTATTAAATGTAAATTTTTTATATTTTATTAATTCTCTATACATTTCTTTAACTTTTTCTCCAACTGTATAATTGTCAGTTATTGCTATTTTTTGAATATTTGAAGCATTCTCATTAATCTTTTCCTTGTTTCTTTTTATTATTTGTTCATAAAGTTCCGGTATAACATTTTCTGTATATTTTTCTTCTATTTGTTGTTTAGGTAACTGAATCTGTTCAGGTAATTTGTAATATCTTTTTGAAAATTGTAAAAAATTTTCTTTTAGTTTTTGTGTTATTTCTTTATATTTTTTATATTCTATTATTCTTCTAATAAGTTCTTCTTCTGTTATTTCTTCTTCATCATCTTCAACTTTTGGTAATAAATGTTTTGATTTTAGATATAATAATGTTGATGACATTACTAAAAATTCACTTGTTACCTCTAAATTCATTTTTTCCATTTTGTTTATATATTCTATATATTGGTCTGCAATTTCACTCAAATTTATGTCATATATGTCCATTTTATTTTTGTCTATTAAATGACATAATAAATCTAATGGTCCTTCAAAATTGCTTGTTTTTATTGAATATTTATTTGTTTCTAATGTAAATACATTTTGCATATTAGTCATTTTTGTATCCTTTCCTATATAAGTATTGTTCTATTTCTTGTTCTTGCATTGTTGCAGATTTTTTTTGTTTAATTTTTTCTATACATTTTTCTTCATATTCTTTTAATTGTTCATAATTTTTTTCTATATATTTTTCTATTAATTTTCTATCTAATCCTTTTGCATATAATTTATATTTTATTTCTTTGATTGACATTGTTTTTAAATTCATATATTCTCTTACTTGCTTTTCTATAAATTCATAATCATTAATATAATTGGCTTCTTTTAAATATTCTATGATTTCTTCTAGCATTTCTTCTAGTATTTGTCCTCTAAATTTGTTTCTTATCTCTTGTTCTGTTCTTTTTTTATACATTATATATTTAAAGACTTTAGTTTTTTGTTTATCAAATTCTTCTATATTATTCATTTTTCCCTCTTTTCTTTTGTTATTTTATATGATTTTTTCTTTTTTTGCAATATTTTTCAAGTATATTTTATTTTAAACAATTTATACTATTAATAAGTTTTATTGTATTTGAATTTTATTCATTTATTTTAAAGCTAATTTTATAGGAGGATTTTTATCATGAGTAAAAAAATACTTTTAACAGTTGGCTTATTAATTGCATTTATTTTTACTTTTGCTGTCACTTTTAGTTTTGCAACAGATAATATGGCTATGAATGTTGTTAATGATGTTTCTAATGGGGCACGTGATGCTGTTAATGGTGCTGAAAATATGGTTGAAGGTGCTGTTAATGGAGTAACTGGTGCATCACAAAATATGACCAATAGTGTAGAAAATTCTATGAATAATATGACTAATACTATGACAAATGGAATAACAAATAATAATCAAACATCAAATTATACTGCTGGTAGAACTGCAACAACAAGAACTACTACAAATAATAACACATTTATGGGTATGACATCTACTGCTTGGACTTGGCTTATTTTAGGTATTGCTGCTGTTGCTATAATTGCTATGGTTTGGTATTATTCAAATCAAGTAAGTAATACTAGAAGATATGATGATAATGACTAGTTTTAATTTTGACAACTTATAAAGTATAGATATATAACTGTTTTTATAAATAGTTATATATCTATATTTTTATTTAACAATTATTGTCTATGTTTTTATTCTATGTTATAATAGTTTTGTAGAAAAGAGGTAATTATGAGTACAAATATAAAATTGATTGCAAAAAATCCAGTTGCATATCATAATTTTAATATAGAAGATAAATTAGAGGCTGGAATTGTCCTTACAGGTACAGAAATAAAATCAATAAGAGCTGGAAAAGTTAATTTAAAAGATAGTTTTGCTGGTTTTAAAGATGGTGAATGTTACATATATTCTATGCATATTAGTCCTTATGAGCATGGAAATATTTTTAATAAAGATCCTTTAAGAAATAGAAAATTATTATTAAATAAAAGAGAAATAAATAAACTTTTGGGAAAAGTTAAACAAAATGGATATAGTTTAGTTCCTATTAGTCTGTATTTTAAAGGTAGTTTTGTTAAGCTTGAGCTTGGTGTTGGTAAAGGAAAAAAATTATATGATAAACGCCAAGATATAGCCAAAAAAGACGCTGAAATTAGAATGAGAAAAGCTATGAGGGCAAATGAGAAAACTTAATTTATAATAAATAGGACAGTCTTTAAAATTATAAAAAATTTAAGGACTGTCCCTTTTGTGCATTTTGCACTTTAAGGACTGTCCCCTTTGTGCAAATTTTATTTATGCTTTATTTGCAGAACCAAATACATCTTTCATTTTATGTGCAACTGTTTCTTTAACTAAATCTCTAGCTGGTTTTAAATATTTTCTTGGATCAAATGCACTTGGATCTTCTGTAAATACTTTTCTTATTGCTGCTGTCATTGCAAGTCTTAAGTCTGTATCTACATTTATTTTTGAAACTCCTGACATACTTGCTTCATGTAATATTTCATCTGGTACACCTTTTGCTCCTGGTATATTTCCACCATATTGATTACACATATCAACTAATTCTGGTATTACTGTTGATGCTCCGTGTAATACTATTGGTGTATTTGGAATTCTT
>CALXJW010000015.1 GCA_944388725.1 uncultured Clostridia bacterium
ATTTTGAATTTGCTGGCGATTTGCCATGTTTTTGATTTAAAATTTGTTTGAAATATAAATTATCATTATATTAACATTATTTATTTTCTTATTCAATAGTTTTAAAAAAATTTTCCATAATTTTAAATAGCATTTTTTATATGATTAATTATATATTTGTTATCTTTTATAAATACCTCTATAACATCAAATCTAATAGAATTATATTTAATATCTTGATTTAGATATAAAAATATTTTTGCAGATAATTTAATATGTTTTTTCTTTGTATAATTAATCGACATTGCTGGATTTCCAAACTTTAAATTTGTTCTAGTTTTTACTTCTACAAAAATTATTTCATTATCTTTTTGTACAATAATATCTATTTCACCTTTTTTTGTATAAAAGTTTTTACAAATAATTGTATATGAATTTTCAATTAAAAATTTTTCTGCTATTAATTCTCCTTTTTTGCCAATTTCTTTTTTATAATTATCTTTCATAAATCAGTTTATACCTTTAATATATCTTTGCCCAGGTAATTCTTTTATTAATCCCTCCATTTCTAATAACATTAATTTATAATTCACTTCATTTACACTTTCGCCTGATAATAATATTATTTCATTCATATCTTTTGGTTTTTCATTTAATATTTTATATATATTGTGTAATTCCTTTGGAATGTTTAAAAAAATATCTTTATGGACAATTTCTTTTTTAGTAAATTCTATGTCTTTATATTCTTCTATAATCTCATCTACTTTGGTAACTAATATAGCCCCTTTTCTTATTAACTCATTTGTTGACTTTCCTTTTATATTATCTAAATTACTGGGTATGCAAAAAACTTTTTTTCCTTGTTCCACTGTATATTTGACAGTAACTCTTGTACCGCTTCTATATCCTGCTTCAACTACTAAAGTTCCTAACCCTAATCCTGCCACAATTCTATTTCTCTCCAAAAATTTTTTTGAATTAGCCTCTGTGTTTGGTTCATATTCAGAAATTAATATTCCTCCATTATTTAGTATTTCTTTGGCTAATTCTTTATTTTTTGAAGGATATATATTATTTAATCCTGAAGGCAAAACAGCTATTGTTTTCCCCCCATTTTCTAAACACGTTTTATGTGCAATTTCATCAATACCAATTGCTAATCCGCTTATAATATTTATATTATATTCTACTAAGCCTTTCGTAAATAATTTACACATTTTCTCACCATATCTTGTATTAGTTCTTGAACCAACAACAGAAATTGCATTATCATTAAGAATTTTTTCATTCCCTAATACATATAATCTTGACGGTGGATTTTCTATTTTTCTTAATTTTTCTGGATATAATTTACTACAATATTCAATTATCATATTTTTTATCAAAACTCCTATACTGTATTGCTTCAGCAATATGCCTATATTCTATATTTTCTTTTTCTTCTAAATCTGCAATAGTTCTTGCAACTTTTAATATTTTCCCATATGCTCTTGCACTTAGTTTTAATTTTTCAAATGCTTTTTCTAAAATAATCTGGCTTTTACCGTCTAATTTGCAAAACTCTTCTATCATTTTAGAATTAAGTTCTGAATTTGAATATATATTATAATTCTTATATCTTTTCTTTTGTATTTCTCTTGCTATATTTACTCTATCTCTCATTTCTAATGATGTTTCTGATTTTGCTTTTGCAAATAATTTTTCATATTTAGGTCTTTTCACTTCTATATGCATATCTATTCTATCTAATAATGGTCCACTTATCTTTTTTAAATATTTATGGATTTCAAGTTGTGTACATTTACATTCTTTTTCTTCATCTCCATAATTTCCACAAGGACATGGATTCATACTCGCAATAAAAATACAATTACAAGGGAAAACATAATTTCCACTTAACCTATTTATAATAATTTCTTTATTTTCTAATGGTTCTCTTAATGCTTCCAATATATTTCTACTATACTCAGGAATTTCATCCAAAAATAGTACACCATAATGTGCTAAACTTATTTCTCCAGGCTTAGGAATTTTCCCACCACCAATTATTGTATTTAACGGTATTGTATGGTGTGGCATTCTAAATGGTCTATTTGTTATTAATCCATCTTTTTTTAATTCACCTGATATACTGTATATTTTTGTAATTTCTATTGCTTCTTCAATACTTAACTCTGGTAAAATAGTTTTTAATCTTTTAGCTAACATTGTTTTACCGTGAACCTGGACTTCCTATTAATAAACAATTATGTCCTCCAGCAGCCGAAATCTCTAATGCTCTTTTTACATTTTCTTGTCCTTTAACATCAGAAAAATCTATATCATATTTTTCTGATATCATATGATTTTTAGTACTATTTTTTATTTTCTCTAAACATATTTCATTATTTAGATATTTTATTAACTCATCTATACTATTTATTGCTATAATATCTACATCTTCTACAACAGATGCTTCATTTGCATTTGCTTTGGGCAATATAATTCTTTTTATCCCTAATTTTTTAGCTTCTATACACATTGGCAGAATGCCATTTACTCTATTTACTTTTCCATCTAATGATAATTCTCCAATAAATATTGTATTTACTAATTTATCTATATTTGTTTGATGTACAATATTTAAAGCACTTAATATTCCAATAGTCATTGCTAAATCAAAACAACTTCCACCTTTTCGTATATCTGCTGGAGCTAGATTTATTAATATTTTCTTATTAGGAAATTCTATAGACGAATTTTTTATTGCTGTCTCTATTCTTTTTTTAGCTTCTTTTACAGTCACATCGGGTAATCCGACAATTTCAAATTCCGGCATTCCATTACTTATATTTGTTTGAATTTCTACTAAAAAACCATTTAATCCATTCAATGCAATTGATTTTATTTTAGAAAACATTTTACTCCTTTCTTTTTACTTATCTTATTTTTATTTTTTTATTGATTTTTAATTTTTTTTATTATAAAATATTTTAAAATTAACAAAAGAATGGTGATAATATGAGTAAAAAAAGAAATACAAAATCAAAAGGAAAAATTATTAATTCAAATAGTGATATTAATGTTGCAAATAGTATAAAACCTGTTAAACCTTTAATATTATTACTTTTTATTCTATTTATTATATTTTGTTTAATAGGTCGTCTATTTTATTTACAAATAATTGATGGCAAGCATTTACAAACCCTTGCAACCTCTCAGCAAACTCTAACCGAGACAATCTCTGCGAAAAGAGGTAATATTTATGATTCTACTGGTAAAGCTTTAGCAATGAGTTATGAAACAGACAAAGTTTCTATATCCCCTTCAGACGTTTCTGAGGAAAATAGACCTTATGTTGCCCAAGGCTTAGCAAATATTTTTGGTTTAGATTATAATGAACTTTTAAATAATCTTAATACTTCTACATCTAAATTTACAGTTGCAACTGCAGTTGATCAAGATAAAATTAATGAATTAAATAACTGGATAAGCCAAGCAAATAAATTAGAAATAAAAACTGGTATATCTATCGAAGAAACCACAACAAGATATTGTCCTTTAGGTTCTCTTGCTTCTACTGTAATTGGTTTTACAGGTACTGACAATCAAGGATTGGCTGGGATTGAAGCTTATTGGGATTCATTTTTGAGTGGTACTCCTGGAAAATCTGTAAGTTTACAAGATGCTAGTCAATCAGAAATTGCTAATTCCAAAGAAACTTATATTTCAGCTGAAAATGGTTATGATATTACATTAACAATTGATTCCTATATACAAAGCATTGTAGAAAAATATTTATCAGAAGCTGTTGAAGAATATTTATGTGATAGTGGTATTTGTATTGCCATGAATCCTTCTACTGGAAAGATTTTAGCTATGGCAGATTATCCTAGTTATGATTGTAATTCCCCTTATACCATTAATTCGTCATTAGAAGAAATTTGGGACACATTATCTGATGAAGAGAAAGTTAATGAAAAATATTCTATGTGGAAACCAAAAGCAGTAACAGATACTTATGAACCTGGTTCTGTTTTTAAACTTATTACTTCTGCTATTGCCTTAGAAGAAGGTTTAACAGATACAGATATTCCTAACACTTTTTCGTGTGAAGGTAAATATTATATAGAGGGCGAATCAAAACCTATTAGTTGTTGGAAAAGTTATCATGGTCCTCAATCTTTAAGACAAGGTTTAGCAAATTCTTGTAATCCATTTTTTATACAATTAGGGTTAAAAATTGGTGCCAATTTGTCTTATAAATATTATGATGCTTTTGGATTTTTCAATAAAACTGGTATATCTCTTTCTGGAGAGCCTAATGGTGGTATTTTTTACGATTTAGATAAAATTAAACCTATTGAACTTGCAGTTATGTCATTTGGTCAACGTTTTACTATTACCCCTCTTCAAATGATTACAGCTGTTTCTGCTATTGCTAATGATGGCGTTTTAGTAAAACCGCAAATTGTTGAAAAAATCACAAATACTGATACTGGTGAAGTAACTACTTTTGATACAGAAGTAGTTAGAAAAGTCATATCAAAAGAAACCTCAGATAAAGTTGCTTCTATGATGGAAACAGTTGTAACTGATGGTACTGGTAAATTAGCTAGTGTTTCTGGATATTCTATTGGTGGTAAATCTGGTACATCAGAACCAATTTGGTCTGCAAGTAATGAAGGATATGTTGCTTCTTTTGTTGCTATTTCTCCTGTTGAAAATACACAAATTGTTATGCTAGTTATTTTAAATAATCCAGGTGAAAATATCAATCACAATGGTGGTCAAATTGCTGCACCAACTGTTCAAAAAATGCTTACTGAAATTTTACCATATATGGGAGTTGAAACAGGAAATAAAAATAATATTGATACTTCAAATGTTTCAAGTGAAGACTTATATTAAAATTTAGATGCACTATTAATTTAGTGCATCTTTTTAGGACATCACTATTTTTTATTTATTTTTGCTTGTTTTTATTCCTATTAGCAAAACATCTTCACTATTACTTTCAAAATATTTAATTAATTTTTCATATTGATTTTTATTATTTTTATATTCATTTATATATTTATCTATTTCTAAAAAAATTACTTTCGTTCCTGTTTCTAATATGGGCATTTTATTATTTTCTATTTCTAAAAAAATACTTTGTTGATATTTATTTTTAGTTAATTCTGATATAAGAACTTTGTTAATAATATTTTCTTTTTTTTGTAATTTTACTATTTCTTCTTCATATATTGCACACCAATAACAAAATATAGATTCTTTAATTTTACTGTTTTTTACCATTCTTAAATACATTTCCATTTTCTCATTTGTTTTTAAAGTAATTATTACTTTTACAAGTTCAAATTCATATTCAGAAATGTCATTTAAATGAATATTATTTTCATATTGAATATCTTCTATATTTAAATTTAATACATTTGATAATAGATTTTTTAAAACTTCTTTTTCTTCATTTTTTACTAGCTTTGTTAATAAATTTACTTTTTCATTTATCACTTCTATAAAATTCCTCCTTAAGAAATTGATTTTGGGCTTTTAATAATGATTTAATTTAGCATTATTGAATAAAATTAAAAAATTTAAGTTATAACTTATTTAGATTTTACAATTTAATTGAAAAAAATTGTTTTGAAAATTATATAATTTAATAAAAGTATAAAATTTTTTTCTATTTTTGTCAATATTTTTTAAGTATTTTACATTTTTTTTCATCGACACAAATAGACATTGACTTTATACTTTTAATAATTTTTAATCAAAATATTTACTAATCTCCTCTAATCCAGCAAAATTAACTTGTCTAAAAACATCATATGCAACAATAGCCACTGAATTAGACAAATTTAATGAACGTAATGTTTCTCTCATTGGTATTCTTATTGTTTTATTTAAATATTTTTGTAATATATTTTCTGGTAATCCTTTGGTTTCTTTTCCAAACAACAAAAATACTTCATCCAATTTTGAATAATCAATATCTGAATAAACATTTTTACCTTTTGTTGTTACAAAAAACATATTTGTTTTTTCTGGATTATATTTTGCTAAAAATTTATCAAATGATAGATGTTCTTCTATTTCTAATTTATCCCAATAGTCTAATCCTGCTCTTTTTACACTTTTTTCTATTATACTAAATCCTAGAGGATGTACCAAATGTAACTTTGAACCTATTGCAGCACATGTTCTTGCTATATTTCCTGTATTTTGCGGTATCTCTGGTTCTACTAGTACTATATTTAATTTCATTTCTTATCTTCTCCTTTTAATGCTTTTACTATTTCTTCTACACTTTCATTTGGAGTTGATGCTCCTGCCATAATTCCTATTTTAGTAAATTTTTTTATTTCTTCTATTTTTAAATCATTTATCGTTTCCACACATTCTACATTTTTACAATTTTTAATAGAAATATCATATAATTTTTTTGTATTAGAACTATTTTTTCCTCCAACAATAATCATATAATCTACATTTTGAGAAATCTTATTTGTTTCTTCTTGTCTTATTTTTGTTGCTGAACATATTGTGTTTTTTATTTCTACTACATATTTACCATCATTTAATTTGCTTTTTATTTCTTGAGAAATTTCTTCAAATTTTTTTAAGCTGAATGTTGTTTGAGCTACTATCAATATTTTTTTTGTTTGTAATTTCTCTATTTTTTCTATTGCTTGTTCTATCTCTTCTTTTTCAGTTATTAGACTTGAATTTTCTCCGGCAAAACTAATACTTCCAATTACCTCTGGATGCTCCTTTATTCCTATTAAAATTGTATAATAATCATTCTTAGTATATTCATCAATAATTTCATGAATTTTTAAAACTTTTGGGCATGTTAAATCTATTAATTCTATTCCTTTTTGTTTAGCTATCTCATATATTTCTTTGGCAATTCCATGTGCCCTTATTATTACTTTATTTTGAGCTTCTTCTATATTATTAATTAAATTTAGTCCTTTTTTTTCTAATTTTTCTATCACTTGTTTATTATGTACTAATTCTCCCAAACAATCTATTTTTTGTCTATTTTGTTTTAATTCTTGTTCTGTTTTTGTTATTGCATTTCTTACACCTGCGCAAAAACCTGATGACTTACCTATTATAATTTCCATATTATCACATTCTTTCTTTTGATAATTTGGGGACGGTTCTCTTTTTCCCCTTTAAAAAGGGAAAAAAGAGAACCGTCCCCAAATTTCCCTATATCATTTTTAAAATTTCTTCTTTTAGTACCTCTACTATTTTTTCTTGTGGTACTTTTTTTATAATTTCTCCTTTTTTAAATAATAATCCTTCTTCTTTGCCTCCTGCTATTCCAATGTCTGCTTCTCTTGCTTCTCCTGGACCATTTACTGCACATCCCATTACTGCAACAGTAATATTAGAATTTATTGTTTGCAAAAATTCTTCTACTTGTTTTGCCATTGGTATTAAATCTATTTGTGTTCTTCCACAAGTTGGACATGCCACTAGTGTTGGTACGCCCTTATATAAATTGCAATCTTTTAATATTTCTTTTGCCACCTTTATTTCTTTTATAGGATCATCAGATAATGATACTCTTATTGTATCTCCTATTCCTTGTCTCAATAAAACGCCTAAACCTATACTAGATTTTATTGTTCCACTAAATTCAGTTCCAGCTTCTGTTATTCCTAAATGTAATGGATATGGAAATGTTTTTGCTGCTTCTTCATAAGCTGAAATACATAAATCTAAATTTGAAGCTTTTAATGAAATTGCAATATCATGGAAATTTAATTTCTCTAATATTTCTACATGTCTTTTTGCACTTTCTACCATAGCTTGAGCTGTTGGTCTACCATATTTTTCTAGCAACTCTTTTTCTAAAGATCCTCCATTTACGCCTATTCTTATTGGAATATTTTTAGACTTACACGCTTCAACTACTTTTTTTACTTTTTCTTCATCACCAATATTTCCTGGATTTATTCTTATTTTATCAACTCCAGCTTCTATAGCTTCTAATGCTATTTTATAATCAAAATGGATATCAGCAACTATTGGTATATGTATTTGTTCTTTTATTTGTTTTATTGCTTTTGCATCTTCTATATCTAAACATGCAACTCTTATTATTTCACACCCTGCTTTTTCTAATTCTAATATTTGTTTTACTGTTTCTTTTACATCTTTTGTTTTTGTATTACACATTGATTGTATTATTACTTTATTTTGTCCGCCTATTTGTACATTTCCTACTTTAATTACTCTTGTTTTTGTTCTATCCATTTACATTCTCCTTCATAAAAACATAAAAACGAACTTATGAAGTTCGTTTATTTATTTGGAATATAATATCCTATTCCTCTTTTTGTTATCAATATTTGTGGGTTTGAAGTATCCTTTTCTATTCTTTCTCTTATTCTTCTTACTGTAACATCTACTGTTCTTATATCTCCATAGTATTCATATCCCCATACTTTTTCTAGCAATGATTCTCTTGTTACTACTTGACCTGGTTGTTGTGCTAAAAATTTTAATACTTCAAATTCTCTTAATGTTAGGTTTATTACTCTTCCATCAATATGTACTTCATATTTTTCTAAATCTAATATCATATCACCAATTACAATTTTACTATCTTTCTTGTTTTCTTTTTCTTCTTGATTAGTTTTTGTATTTCTTTCTAATTCCGCATTTGACTCTACTTTTCTTAAATTTGCTTTTACTCTTGCAACAACTTCTCTAACACTAAAAGGTTTTGTAATGTAATCATCTGCTCCTAATTCTAATCCAACTATTTTATCTAATTCATCGTCTTTAGCAGTTACCATTAGTATTGGAACATTATAGATATTTTTTATTTTTTTACACACAGAAAGTCCATCTAATCTTGGAAGCATTATATCTAATAAAATCAAATCTGGTCTTTGCTCTTTCGCCATCTCTACAGCAGTTGCCCCATCATTTGCTTCTATTGTGTTATATCCTTCTCTTTTTAGATTATGAACTAATAAATCTACTATTTTTTGCTCATCATCTACTATTAAAATTGTCTTTTTTTCATATTCGTAATTATCTCCCATTTTATATAATTCCCTCCTGTTGTTTTACTACCTATAATTTATATCATAAATATTTCCAATATACAAGTTTTTTTAATAAAATGATGTCTAAATTTTTCTAAACATTTGAAATAGCTTTTAATAATCCTAATTTTCCATATTCATATGTTAATCCACCTTGCATATATGCTATATATGGTTCTCTTATTGGGCCGTCACAACTTAATTCTATGGTTGATCCTTCTGTAAATGTTCCTGCTGCCATTATTATTTTATCATCATATCCAGCCATATTGCTTGGTTCTGGTATTACATCTGAGTCTATTGGTGAACCTGCTTGTATTCCTTGACAGAATTTTATTAATTTTTCTGCTGAGCCTAATTCTATTGTTTGAACTATATCTGCTCTTGGTTCATCAAATTTTGGATCTACTTTATATCCTAATTTTTCTAATATTCTACTTGCAAATACTGCTGTTTTTACACTGCTTGCAACTACACTTGGCGCAAAGAATAATCCTTTTATAAAAGATATATTTTGGTTCAATGATGGACCTATTTCTTTTCCTACTCCTGGTGCTGTAAGTCTTTCTGCACATAATTCTATTAAGTCTTTTCTTCCTGCTATATATGCTCCACTTGTTGCTATTCCTGCTCCTAAGTTTTTCATTAAAGATCCCACAATAATGTCTGCTCCTACTTCTGTTGGTTCTTTTTCTTCTACAAATTCACCATAACAGTTGTCTACCATAATAATGGCATCTTTATTTACTTCTCTAATTGCTCTTATTGCTCTTTCTATTTTTTCTATTGTTAAGCTTTTTCTTGTAGAATATCCTTTAGATCTTTGGATTTCTATTAATTTTATGTCTTGTTTTGAGGCTCTTTCTTTTATTTTTTCTATGTCAAAGTCATTGTTTATTAATTCAATTTGTTCATATTTTACTCCAAATTCTTTTAAAGAACTTTTACTTTGTTCTTTACTTATTCCTATAGCTGTTTGTAATGTATCATATGGTGCTCCTGTTATGCTTAACATTAAGTCTCCTGGCCTTAATATTCCAAATAATGTTACTGCCAATGCATGTGTTCCTGATATTAATTGTGCTCTTACTAATGCATCTTCTGTTTTAAATATTTCTGCATAGATTTCTTCTATTTTGTTTCTTCCTATTTCATCTATTCCATATCCTGTTGATGTATGTAAATGCATTTCTGATAATCTGCATTTTTGAAATGCTGATAATACTTTTAAGCTGTTTTTTTCTTTTATTTCTTCTATTTTTTCAAATTGTGGTTTAATTTCTTCTTCTACTTGTTTTGATAATTCTAATATTTCTTTTTTTATTCCAAATTCTGTATACATTTTTGTTCTCCTTTACAATTTAATAAAAAATAATAGTATTAATACTATTATTTTTACACATATATTATATATAAAACCATTTATTTGTCAAGCATTTAAAAGTTTAGTAAAATATTATATCTAACCAGTCTTGCTCATTATCTCTTTTTTCATTTTATTAATAATCTTTTTTTCTAATCTAGAAATATAACTTTGTGAAATTCCAAGCTCATCAGCGACTTCTTTTTGAGTTTTTTCTCTACCTGTTATAAAGCCAAACCTCATCTCCATAATATTTTTCTCTCTATCATTTAATTTTTTTATAGCTTCTTTTAATAACTTCATGTCAACTTCATCTTCTAAGTTTCTAGAAGTAACATCTGGATCAGTCCCTAATATATCAGACAATAATAATTCATTCCCATCACTATCTTTATTTAAAGGTTCATCTATAGAAACCTCCGTTTTAATTTTGTTATTTCTTCTTAAATACATCAATATTTCATTTTCTATACATCTTGAAGCATATGTAGCTAACTTTATCTTTTTTTCAGAATTAAATGTATTTACACTTTTCATTAACCCTATTGTTCCAATTGAAACTAAATCTTCTATTCCTATACCTGTATTCTCAAATTTTTTAGCAATATAAACAACTAATCTTAAATTTCTTTCTACTAAAATTTTTCTTGCTTCTATTTTCTCATCTGTATCTAATTTTTTTATTATTTCTTCCTCTTCTTCTGGCTTTAATGGTGGCGGTAAAGATTGACTGCCTGCAACGTAAAATATTGGTAATACTTCATCTTCATTAAATTTTCCTTCTATATATTTAGCACAAATCGAATTTATGCTATTTTTTATAAACTCTATAAAATTCATACTCTAAAATTCCTTTTCTTTAAATTTAGATTTTATGGTTATACCTATAAACCTTTTCTCATCACCTCTCTTTTTTGCTTTTACATTGTACATCCTTTTCTGTAAAAATACTGTCTATTCTTATTGTAGAAAAAAAGAAATAATCGCTATTTTACGATTATTTCTTTCTTTTTTATTATATTTACTTAAATTACTTCTAAACCAACTAATGCTCTATATTCTCCTCTTTTAGTTAATGATTTATCATATATACCAATAATTATATTTCTAATTTTTTTATTTTCGTCATCCCTTTTTACTTCTAATTCATCGGCTTTTATACCTAGCAACATTCCGTTCTCTTTACCAAGTGATTTAAAAGGTATGTATCTTAATTTTGATATGTAGTTTTTTTGCACTTCTTCCGATATTTTGTCTAAATTTCCATTTAAAATTTCTTCAATATTATTCAAAATTTCTTTTGGAATAATTTCATATAATAAAGTACTTTCTACAATCATTACAGGTGTATTGGTTATAGGTTCTTTTACTAAATTTCCCGTATCTATCATTGCTTTTGTTTCTATTTGTTTATTATTTAATGTAATCTTTACATTGCAATACATATCTTTTGGATTTATCTTCGTTTTTATTATTTTCAACGAAATTTTTATTATTACGAATGCTAAAATCGCTCCTAATAATACTATTTTTAAAACATTCTCTCCTGTAAATACTCCATTTACCATTGATATATTTTGAGGATTTATAAAATATATTAAATATAAAGATACTCCTCCAAACACAAATGATGTTAAGTAAAATATTAATAGTTGCTTCCACAATTTGGTAATACTTTGTGGATTATATGCAATATAAACAATTATTATTGATAATATAAATTTTGAAATTATTGATGTATACATTTCTAATTCTGTTACATATAAAATTATTGCATATATGCTTCCAATTATACTTGATATTATTACTCTTAGAAATTTAGGCTTTATTTTTAATATTATTGCAGATGCATAAATAATAATACTATTCATTATTATATTTTCTATAAAAATTATATCTAAATATATGGTAATTTTAATCACCTCTTATTTTATTATTATATTTCTTTTGTAATAAAAATATTGTCTTTTCTTACCATATATATATAATTTTTTAAAATTTTTCATTAATAACACTAACAAATACAATTAAATATGATATTCCCAACAAGAATCCTGCTAATACATCACTTGTATAATGTACTCCTAAATATATTCTACTTAATCCTATTAATAAAATTATTATACTTAATAAAAATATTAAGCAATTTTTCAAATATTTATTATCCACTTTTTTATATATCAAATATATCAATAATCCATAAAATGCCATGCTTACCATTGAATGGCCTGATGGAAAACTATATCCTGATTCTTCTATTATTCTAAATCCTTCTGGTCTTGTTCTTCTTACAATATTCTTTATTCCAAAATTTAATATTGTTGATACTATTAGATTTACACATATATATTTTCTAATATTATTGTTTTTTATAAATACCATTAATAATATTGTTAGTATAACCAAAAATATTGGACTTGCTAATTGTGTTACTATTTTTACAATCGGTGTCATAAAATCCGAAATTAAATATTTTGATATTAAATTATATCCTATGTCATCTATTATAATTGATTCTGCTTTTATTATGCTTATTGCTAAAATTAAAAATATTGTCATACATACTGATATTATTATCCATCTTTTGTTTCTTATGTTTTTTAGCATCATTTTTTCCTCCATATATTATTTTTATTTTAATATAATAGCAGAAAAAAAATATATTTTCAACTTACTACTAAAAAGAATTTTTTAGTTCAATATTATTTTTAGATTAATGAGTGTCCCTTTTGTGCAGATTGAACAATAGGGACAGTCTTTTTTGTGCATTTTGCACTTTAATGACTGTCCCCTTTGTGCAAAAAATCCTGAAGTATTAAACTTTAGGATTTTTTATTCTATTCTCCAATTGGAATGTATTTTTTATTTTCAATTTTTTGTTCTGGTTCTTTTGGAAATTCTATTGAAAGTATTCCGTTTTTGAAATTTGCTTTGATGTCTTCTTCTTTAATTGCATCTCCTACATAATAACTTCTTGTACACATTCCAGAAAATCTTTCTCTTCTTAAATATTTTGCTTTTTTCTCTTCATTTTCTTCATTTTTACTTGCTGTTACTGTTAAATATCCATCATGTAATTCTATTTGAATATCTTCTTTTTGATATCCAGGGACATCAATTTCTAGTATATAATTTCCTTCTTTTTCTTTTATGTCTGTTTTCATTATTTTGTTTTCTTTTTGTTCAAAAAATGGATCTCCGAAAACATCTTCAAAAAAATCTAATCCATTTCTGTTTCTTCTTGGCACCATCATCATAATACATTACCTCCCATAATTTTATTTTATGTGTTGATACCATTTTTATTGGTAGCACATTAATAATTAATTTTCATTAATTATTTTTTATACTTATATTATATCCTTATTTTTAGCAATGTCAATAGCAAAGTGCTAAAATTCACAAAAAATTCACATTTCTTTTTTTATTACTATTTTTTTACTTTTTTACAAATTAACATATTATAATATTTCTATTACATCTAAAGGATATAATTTATTTTTTTCAAGCATTTTCAATGTGCTTTTTATTAGTTTCTCATCTCTTAATTCTTTATCTGTCATATTCATTAGTTCTTCTTTCGAAAACCATTTTACATCTAAAATTAATTCCCCAAACAACAATTTTCATACCATTTTTCTCCTTATATTTTATCCACATCTATTCCTAATTTTTTAAAATTCTCATTAATTTTTGCCATATCTCTATACATACCTTGTTTTAACTCAAATCTGTAGTTTTCTTTTTCGATATTCAAATTTTCATCTTCTAATTCCTTATCAATATCATAAGGTACTTTTATAAATTGAAATGAAATATCTGATGAATATTCTCTACTTCCATATTCTCCTTCAATCATTAGATAATTACTTTTTGTGGTTTCTAATACGTCACTATCTTTATTTTTATTTCTTATGACTTCAAAAGAATTTCCTACACTTCCTACATTTATTATAGTTTTATTATATATTTTATCCATATATGGATGATGAATATGACCATATATTACAACATCTGCAATATTCTGAGATTGTGTATTTTCACTTGGTAAAAACATTTGATATTTTGTTTCTATTTTATCAACATTTGCAATTGCTATATCATTAGCAGTTGGCGTTGCATGAAATAGTCTTACCAAGCTTCCACTCATATAAAACTCGTAAGAAAATGGTAAGCTTAATAAATATTCTCTATCTTCTTTATTTATTAATGATTTATTCCATTTTATTCTTTTTTGTTTTAGTTCATCCATTTCATCAATATTTTGATGTTCTATTGAAAAATAAACATCACAGTTCCCTTGTAAGACTATTTCGCATTTTTTTCTTATTAATGACAAGCATTCTTTAGGATGTACTCCTTTTGCAATTGTGTCTCCTAAGCATATAATTTTATCTACTTGTCTTTTTTCTATATCTTTTAAAGTTGCTTTTAATGCTTCTGAATTCCCATGTATATCTGATATAATTGCTATCTTCATTTTGTTTTCCTCCATTTAGAAAATTCCAATAAAATATTAAGGTTTTATTATTTTGCATATATATAAATTGAATGTACTTTTCCATCTTTAGTATCAATTGAAATATCATATTTATTTCCAGAATATTTAAATCCATAAGAATATTGAGTTGTGTTTGTTCTATCATCTACTATTTCTTCACTCCACTCTCTCATTGGTGAATTTATAATTCCTGTTTTATATGCTTGTTGAATTTCTTCTATTTTGCTATTAGCTGTTATTCCTCCTGGAAATACTACCATATTTCCTAATTCTTCATCTAAGTCATTATTCCAAGAATTTGATATATCAATCTTTATTCCTTTAATGACATCTCCTTCAATCTCTAATTCAATATATTTACCACTTACAATATTATAATCTCCAATACTAAGATTGTTTTGAATTAAGTATAATTCATATGAGCCTAATGTATCAATTTTATCAACCTCTATCTCTACATTCATATTTTTTTCAAATTCAGATATAGTACAAGGTAATTCAATTTTTGTATTGTTTATATATACTATTCCTGTGTCCCATTTTTTTGGTTTTACATTTTCAATATAAAAACCACATACAAATATTGTAATAAAAATAAGAATTATTAAAAATAAACTAGCAAAAAATTTAGATACCAAATGTTTTTTCTTTTGCTTTTTCACTTTTGGTTCAATTCCAATCTTTTCTCCTGCTTTTTTTGCAATAATTAGATTATTTCCGTTTTCGGCTACAAATTTATAATATTTTTTATATTCTTCATTATTATTTTTTTCTAATATCACACCTTTGTAGTACGCTCCCATGATTTTATTTAATAATAATTGATTATTTAGTAGTTGATCGCATATTTTATTTGTTTCACTTACATTGTTTTCTAAAATATTTTTTTGTATATCTAGTGAATTTAAAATTTGTTTTTTTATTTTTTCATTAATAAAATTTGATATTTTGGCGAAATTTTCATATTGCATATCAAATTCCTCTTTATTATTATCATTATATGCAATTGTAGCTTTATACTTTATTAAAAAAGCTTTCTGCATATTATCTACTTTTTGCTTTTCTAAAGCTTTAATAATATCATTTGCTTGTTCATAATTCCCCTTTCTTAAATATCCATCAATAATATTAAGTAAAGAATAATTATATACTTGATAAACTCTAGGATTGTTAAGTTTTTTCTCCGCTTTTTTTGCATTATAAATATGCATATTTATAAAACCATCAACACATATATCTTTTAGTAATATTTCTGTCATCATTTTAGTTGTGTGTTTTTTTCTTATTAATCTTATCAATATGGCAATAATAATATAAATAATTGTGAAAACAATTATTCCCGTTATTTTTTTTATATCTAAACAAATAACAATATAGTTAATTGTAATTAGTATAAAACTAATTAAATAAAATAAATCTACTCTTTTAATTTCTTTTAATTTCTTTTTTCCAATATTACTTTCTATATAATTTAATT
>CALXJW010000016.1 GCA_944388725.1 uncultured Clostridia bacterium
CAATACTCCATATTTTTGTTCATGTGTTAATTGTTCTAGTCTTGCATCATGTATTACTCTTTTTATTTTTACTTCTTCACCTAATATTGCACTTAAAAAACTTTTTAAAAATTTTTCATTTTCTTTTTTACTAAAAAATGCTTTAAACATTATGTCGTTTTTCATTGTTAATCTGTTATTTTCTATATTTATCATTTCCTTCCTTATTATATAATTTTTATTTGTATTTTTCAATATTTGCTTTGTTTTTAAGCGCAATTATACATTCAATAGGCATCACTTCTTTCTTTAATTTTTTGTTTGATTTTTCTTAATATTAGAATTAAAAATTTGAACTAATATTTTAGAAATAAATTTGTTATGTCTTCCTAAGTTGCTTTGAACTATACTCAAATAGAGTATGTAAATAATATAACATATTTTTTATAGTTTTACAATAATTTTATGATATTTTACATTAACTTTTTATTGACATTTTTCGACTTTGGGATTTACCATTATTTAGATATTATTAAAACAAAAAGACACAATTTATCTTATAAAATTGCATCTTTTTATTAAATTATTCAATTGTCATACTTGTTGTTTTATTCAAGTCCATGCTAACTGTTTTTATAAAAGTATCATCTTTATAGATTTTTATTTCCACAGTTCCCTTTCCACTAATGTTATTAATTTTTAAATCTGTTTTATCTTCACTAACTTTCTCTTTATATACTTGTTCACCATTAACGGTTACTTTTATCTCTACTTTTTTTGGAGTATTTGGCACTTCTTCTCCATCTTCATTAGTTGTTGTATCTTTATATCCTGTTAAAGATTTTACATTTAATGTTACTGTTCCTGTTTTTGTTTCAACTAATTGATTTACAGTTATAGTAATTGTAGTACCTTCATCAACTGTTTCTCCTGATGCAATACTTTGTTTTAATACAACTCCATTACTTCTTGTTGTATCTTCATCATATTCAACTTCAACATTTAATCCAAGATTTGTTAAAGTTTGTTTTGCAACTTCAACATCTTTATATAATACTGATGAAACAACTACTTGTTTTACCCCCGTTCCAACACTTACATAAACTTTTACAGTATCTCCTGCATTAACTGTTGCTCCTTCTTCTGTTTCTTGTTTTATAATTATACCAGATTCAACAGTTTTGCTAGTTTCTTCCACAAATTCCAATTTTATTTTAGCCTCATCAGCAGCATCTTCTGCTTCTTCTTTTGTTAAACCTTTTAATTTAGGTACAGTTGTTGTTTCTGTCCCTAAACTTACAACTACTTTAATGTCTGTATTTTGTTTTATTTTTCTATTTTCTACATATGGTGGATTTTGTGAAATTATTATTCCTGCTTCATATTCTGTATTGTATTCTGAACTTTCTTCAACATAATTTATTTTATTTTCTTCTAATATTTTTTTAGCTTCATCTACAGTCTTTCCAACTAAATTTGGTATTTCAACCTCTTTTGTTCTTGTCAATTTAAATGCTGCTATTGTTCCTCCTAAACTTATAGCAAATAATAAAATTAATCCTACTATTGATGATAATACTTTATGTTTTTTTATGAATGTTATAAATTTATTTGGCTTTTTATTTTTCTTATTATTTTGTTGTGCTTTATGTCCTCTATCATCATCACCCAGCACATTAAATCTTTGTGTAGGAAAATCTTCTGTATAAGAATTATTATCTACAAATTTTCCGTTAGGTTCTTTTAATGCTCTTTTTAAATCTAACAACATTGCAGTAGCACTTTGATAGCGTAAACTTGTATCTTTTTTCAACGCTTTCATTATTATATCATTTACTGCTATTGGTAGATTTGGATTTACTTCTATTGGTTGTTTTGCTTCTTCTTGCATATGTTTTAAAGCTACAGATACAGGTGTATCAGCATCAAATGGTACTTTTCCTGTTAACATTTCATACATTACTACACCTAGTGAATATAAATCAGATTTTTCATCTGTAAATCCTCCTCTTGCATGTTCTGGTGAAAAATAATGTACTGAACCTATAGTTGTTCCAAATGCTGTTATTGTAGAATTTGATACAGCTTTTGCAATTCCAAAATCTGTAACTTTTGCAATTCCATCTTCTGTTATTATAATATTATGTGGTTTTATGTCTCTGTGTATTATATGATTTTTATGTGCTACTTCTAATGCAGATGCTATTTGACTTGCTATATTTACTGACCATTTCCATGGAAGTGGTCCTTTTTCTTCTACAATTATCTCTTTTAATGTTTTTCCTTTTATCAATTCCATTACTATATAATGCAAATTTCCATCCACACCTACATCATAAACTGATACTATATTGGGATGTGTTATACTAGCTGCTGATTGAGCTTCTGCTTCAAATCTTTTTATAAATTCTTCATCTGTTATAAATTCATCTCTTAATATTTTGATTGCTACATATCTATTTAATACATGGCATTTAGCTTTATATACTGTTGCCATTCCTCCGCTTCCAATTTTTTCTATAATCTCATATCTATTTCCTAACAATCTACCTTTTAAATCCATTTTTCTCTCTCCTTATAGGTTATATGTTTTTTATTATTACAACTGTTATGTTATCTAACCCACCATTTTCATTTGCTAAATCAACAAGCTTGATAGGTGCTTTTTCTATATTCCCTTTTGCAATATTAAATATATCCTCTTGTTTTACCATATTTGTTAAACCATCTGATGTTATTATTAAAATATCATCTTTTAAAAATCCTTTTACAGTTACATCTGGTTCCACAAACGCATTGCATCCTAAAGCTTTCATTAACATATTTTTCTTAGGATGATTTTCTGCTTCTTCTTTTGTTATTGTTCCATCTTTTAATAGTTTTTGTACATAACTATGGTCTTGTGTTAATTTTCTTATAAAATCTTTTCTTATCCTATATACTCTACTATCTCCTACATGACCAATATATACCTTATTATTATATATTAAACAAACTTCTAATGTAGTACCCATTCCTTCAAGTTCTTTATTTTCTTTTGCTTTTTCATATACTACCATATTAGCATATTCCATACTACTTGCTACTAATTGTATAAGACTTTCTCTGTCTTTTGCAGTTTCTTTAAAGTTATTTTCTATATAATTTCTAGCACATGTTATTGCTAAACTACTTGCTATTTCTCCACCTTTATAGCCTCCCATACCATCTGCTAATAAGTATAATTTCACTGGACTTTGTAAATCAGATATATAATATGAGTCTTGATTCATTTCTCTAACTTTTCCTACATCTGATTTTGCGTAAGCTATTATCATATTTCACCTCATATTTATATTATTTTGTTTGTTATATCATATTATTAGTTTTTTTTCAATTGTTTTCGTTAATTTTATTACTAAGGAAAGTGAGATAAATTATAAAAATATATTTAGGAGTGTCACAGAGGTAACTTTTCTTAATTTAAAGAACATCCTCTTGGCAAATTATTTTAAATTTTTTCTTCTTAATTGTCCACATGCTGCATCTATATCTGAACCTAATTCTCTTCTAATTGTTGCTACTATACCATGTTCATTTAAATAGTCTCTAAATTTCATTATATTTTCATTAGAGCTTTTAATAAATTGACCATTTTCTATTTTATTAATTGGTATTAAGTTTACATGGCATAACATACCTTTTAACAATTTTATTAACCTTTTTGCATCTTCTATATTATCATTATTGTCTTTTGCTAATGCATATTCAAATGATATTCGTCTATTTGTTTTATTTATGTAATCTTTGCATGCTTGTAATAGTTCCTCTATATTATATTTATTATTTACTGGCATCATGCTACTTCTTTTTTCATCTGTTGTTGCATGTAATGAAATTGATAATGTACATTGAATATTTTCTTCTGCTAATTGATATATTTTGGGTACTAAACCACTTGTAGATATACTTATATGTCTTGCTCCTATATTTATTCCTTTTTGATTATTTATTATTCTTATTGCATTTACTACATTGTCATAATTATCTAATGGTTCTCCTATTCCCATAAACACTACATTTGATATTTTTATTCCATTATCTCTTTCTACTGCTAATATTTGCTCTACTATTTCTCCGGATGTCAAACTTCTTATAAATTTTATTCCTGTTGATGCACAAAATTTGCATCCCATTTTACATCCTATTTGAGATGATACACATATACTATATCCATGATGATAGCTCATTAATACTGTTTCTATTGCATTTCCATCTAATACATCAAATAAATATTTTTTTGTTCCATCAGATGATTCTTGTTTTTTTATAATATTATATATGCATAAAGTATAATTTTGTTTCAACTTTTCTCTTAATTCTAAAGATAAATTTGTCATTTCATCAAATGAAGTTACATTTGCTTCATATATCCATTTAAATACTTGCTCTGCTCTAAATGGCTTTTCTCCCATATCTATAAATTCTTGTTTTAATGCATCTAAATTATAATCTTTAATATTTTTCATATTTCTCCTTTTGCCAATTTGAGGTTGGTTGTTTTTTACTTTGGGTAATTTGGGGACGGTTCTCTTTTTTCCCTTTTATTTTTTTCTTCTAATTATCCAATCTTTTTCACATTTTATTGGTAATAACATTTTTACTTTTTGATCTTTTACTCCTGGACTTATAAATTCTATTTCTTTATCTGTATCTATATCCCACATTTTTTCTATTTTAAATTCTATCGGTTCTAATTGATGTGGTACTATTATTTCCATAGTATCTCCAACTTGTAGTCTGTTACGTATATCTATAATTGCTTTTTCTCCATCATAATCTACTACTTTTCCACCAAATTGATATTTTTCATTATATTGATGTCCATCATATTCTTGTATATCTGTATTTTTTCTATCATTAAAATAAAATGTTGTTAATTCTCTTGTTTTTATTTTTTCTATTTCTTTTAAATATTTTGTATAATCATAATTCTGTGGATCTTTTTTATAATCATCTATTGCATTTCTATATACATTTACTATACTTGCAACATAATATTCTGTTTTTAGTCTTCCTTCTATTTTTAAACTGTCTACTCCCATATCTATTATTTCTGGTAATTCTTTTATTAAACACAAATCTTTTGATGAAAATATACTTGTTCCATATTCATTTGTTTCTATTGGCATATATTCTCCAGGATTATTTTTTTCTTCTGCATATAAGTTATATGACCATCTACAACTTTGTGCACAATCTCCTAAATTTGCACTTCTTTTTGATAAAAAGTCACTTAAGAAACATCTTCCAGAATATGCAAAACATATTGCACCATGTACAAATATTTCTATTTCCATATCTTCAGGCTTATTTTCCATTATGTATTTTAATTGTTCTTTGTTCATTTCTCTTGCCATTATCATTCTTTTAGCACCATTATTACGCCAAAAGTTACAAGCATGTAAACTCACTATGTTTGCTTGTGTACTAACATTTATTGGTATACTTGGTGCGTATTGTTTTAATGTTTCAATTACTCCTCCATCTGCTGCTATTATTCCATCTGGTTTTATTTCTTCTAGTTTTTTTGCCATTTCTATTATTTCTTCGTATTTTTCATCCCATGCAAATATGTTTAAAGTTACATATACTTTTTTTCCTATACTGTGTGCATATTCTATTGTTTTTATTAAATCGTCATTTCCCATGTCTGCTCTTGTTCTTAATGATAATGATGATGTTCCGCAATATACTGCGTCTGCTCCGTATAAAAATGCTATTTTTGCTTTTTCAAATGTTCCTGCTGGTGCTAATAATTCTACTTCTTTCATTTTATTTTATTCCTTTCTTCACTTTATTAATCTCTCTATATATTCATTATATTTCTGTTTAAAATCAATATATATATTTTATTACATTTATGCAGTTTTTGCAAGCTTTTTTGACTCTTTATGTAAAATGTGGTATAATATTAGATGTAGGTTTTATAAAATTTTTTATACGAGGAGTGATACATTTTTATATTCGCAACTAAAGGAGGTATTTAATGAAAAGTCCAAGCGACAATCCACTTTATCCCACTGAAGCAGAATTGTTTCTGGTAAAGCAAGCATTAAAAGATGCTTTATCAGAAACATCCATTCCAATGGTCACCTTAAGCTTTGCAAAAAGGTTAACACAGCTCTCTCGCCCCAATAGTGAATTCATTTCTCGGCTCTCATCCGAGATGAGACAATCTAGTCGATTTCGCTTCTTTTTAAGGAATGAATCCAACATCTTGGAAGAATTGGGAATTTGTATCTCTATTCTGCTAGAAGAACAATTTCCTGAAATTGAATTCTCTATTGAAGGAAGAGAAAAGTCCATATTCAGTGAGCTCAACAAACGAATTTCGGATATGATTGAAAAGAAAAAGGATGCACCACAAATCCAAGATTTGTTGGCTATTAGGATAATCATTCGTAACAATTCCACGGAGCTAGATAACATTATAAAGTGTTATTCTATTGCTAATCTCCTTTTGGAGTACTTTTGGTACTACAATCTGGATGATACTCTCCTTTCTTGGGATATAACAGCAAAACCTGTTAACCCTCTAAAGGATAACCGGGATTTAATTAGGGAAAAATATCCCACTTTATTTCTCCCCAATACTTCGTACTTAGATACGAGGTTTGTTAGAATGGTGAAAAATTATATATTTTTCCCAAATCCCAATGGATATCAGGGCTTGCACCTCATCTTAGTTTATCGAGGAATCCCTGTCGAACTACAAATACGCACTATCACAATGCATAACTGGGCTGAAAACGGCCCAGCAAAACACAAGGATTACAAAAAGCAGAGGGCTTTCAGGGATATCTCTCTAGCACTTTTTGATGAATCGATAATCAAATGCCCAAAATATGAGCTATGTGGAGAAGAATTGATCCCATATCCAGGTCTCGTGACTCCTATCCGGTTTTTCCGGTATAGTAACTGAAAAATTCCACCCGGTCGAACAAATTTCGGCCGGGTGGTTTGTTTTATGATTTATTTATTCTACTTACAGCCAATCCATCTCCAACTTCTAGAATTTCGGTTTCTATATTCGGATTTTCCGTAACCTCTTTAATATATTCACGTAAATTTCTAACAGCTGTACGTTGTTTATGTTTATTATAATCACTCATAACATAACCTTTATATAAAATATTGTCTGCAAGAATAACTCCATTTTCATTAATCATTCTTAATGCTTCTTTTAAGAAAAATGGATATTTTCCTTTAGCAGCATCTATAAAAACAACATCATATTTTTCATTTAAAGTAGGTAATATTTCAACAGCATCTCCAGAAAATATATTTATTTTATCTTCTACCTCTACTTTTTTTATATTTTCTTTTGCTTCTGCAATTCGTTCCTCATCTCTTTCTATTGTATCTATTTTTCCTCCTTGTTGTAAATATTCAGAAAAACATATTGCAGAATATCCAACTGCTGTTCCTATTTCCAATATTCTTCTAGGTTTTATTTCTGTTAAGATTTTATCAACTACTTCTAGTGTATCATCCATAATTATTGGTATATGCTCTTCTAATGCTTTTTGTTTTATTTTTTCTAATTCTTGCCTGTTCATCTTTTTACCTCTTTTTTAAATTGTAAAAAAGAGAACCGTCCCCAAATTTACAAATGTAAAAAACAGAACCGTCCCCAAATTTATTATTTATTTGCATTTCTTGCTGCTCTTTCTCTTTCTTTATTGTCTAATATTTTCTTTCTTAATCTTATTGATTTTGGTGTAACTTCAACTAATTCGTCATCTTGTATAAATTCTATTGCTTTTTCAAGTGACATTTGAATTGGTGGTACTAAACGTAATGCATCATCTGATCCAGATGCTCTTGTGTTTGTTAAATGTTTTTCTTTACATACATTTATTGCTAAATCTTCTCCTCTTGAATTTAGCCCTACTATCATTCCTTCATATACATCGACACCTGGTCCTATAAATAAGTCTCCTTTGTCTTGAGCATTATATAATCCATATGTTATTGATGTTCCATTTTCAAATGCAATTATTGTTCCTCTTACTCTTGATATAACTTCACCTTTGAATGGTTCATATGAATCAAATATGCTATTCATTATTCCTTCACCTTTTGTATCTGTAAGAAATTCTGTTCTATATCCAATTAATCCTCTTGCTGGTATTTTGAATTCTATTTTTGTATGACCTGTTTCTGCTGGTTCCATATTTACCATTTCTGCTTTTCTTCTGCCTAATTTTTCTATTACTGTTCCTACACTATCATCTGGTATATTTACTACAAGTCTTTCTATTGGTTCACATTTTACTCCATCAATTTCTTTCATTATTACTTTTGGTCTTGATACTAATAATTCATATCCTTCTCTTCTCATTGTTTCTATTAATACAGATAAATGCAATTCTCCTCTTCCAGATACTATAAATGAATCTGGTGATTCTGTTTCTTCTACTCTTAAACTTACATTTCTGTCTAATTCTTTGAATAATCTATCTCTTAAATGTCTTGATGTTATAAATTGTCCTTCTCTTCCAGCAAATGGTCCATTATTAACACTAAATGTCATTGATACTGTTGGTTCATCTATATCTACAAATGGTATTTTTTCTGGATTATTGAAGTCACATATTGTGTCACCTATATGAATTCCTGGAATTCCTGATATTTCTATTATATCTCCTGCTGTTGCTTCTTCAACTTCTACTTTTTTTAGTCCCATATGTGTATATACTTTTGCTATTCTTCCTTGTGAAATTTTATCATCTTTTTCACATATACTTACAGGCATTCCAACTTTTATTTTTCCTCTTTCTAATCTTCCTACTGCTATTCTTCCTACATAGTCATCATAATCTATATTTGATACTAACATTTGTGCTGGTCCTTCTTCATCACAATTTGGAGCACTTATTGTATTTATTATTGTTTCAAATAAGCATGTTAAATCTCCATCTGGGTCGTTTAAGTCAAGTTTACCTACTCCATTTTTTGCTGATGCATATACTACTGGGAAATCTAATTGATCATCATTTGCATCAAGTTCTATAAATAATTCCATTACTTGATCTAATACTTTTTGTGGTTCTGCTCCTGGTCTATCGATTTTATTTATTACTACTATTGGTTTTAAATTCATTGATAATGATTTTTTTAATACTTCTCTTGTTTGTGGCATTGCTCCTTCAAATGCATCTACTAATAGTAAAACTCCATCTACTGTTTTTAATACTCTTTCTACTTCTCCTCCAAAATCAGCATGTCCAGGTGTATCTACTATGTTTATTTTTATATCATTAAACATTACTGCTGTATTTTTAGCTAATATTGTTATTCCTCTTTCTTTTTCTTGGTCATTTGAGTCCATTACTCTTTCTTGTACTTGTTCATTATCTCTAAATACATGGCTTTGTCTTAATAATGCATCTACTAATGTTGTTTTTCCATGATCTACGTGTGCAATTATTGCTATATTTCTAATTTTTGGGTTGTTCATTGTTATATCTTTCCTTTCATTTTTTATTATTTTTATAATTTTTATTTTGTTAATTCTATTATATTTTTCATTATTTCTTCTGTTATTTCATCTAAATCATCTTTTGTTTTATTGCTAAAATCTAATGGTTTTCCATATTTTATAGTCATTTTTTTAAATGGCTTTTCTCCACCTGAAATACCTACTGGTATTACTTTTGCTCCTGTTTTTACTGCAAAAAATGCTGCTCCTTCTTTTACTTTTTCGCCTTTTTCTAATCCATTTCTAGTGCCTTCCGGAAATAGTGCTATACTTTCGCCATTTTTTAATGCTTTAAGAGTAGTTTTTAGAGCTGTAACATCTTTTGCATCTCTTTTTACATATATTCCCCCAAATACTACCCCTAAAAAAGCAAATAAAGGATTTTTTCTTAATTCTTCTTTAGCTAAAAATCTTACATGTCTTTTAGCTGTAACTACTATTAATGGCGGATCTGCATATGTTCTATGATTCCCACAATATATTAATGGTTCTTTTTTATTTTTAGGAATATTTTCAGTTCCAATAACCTTTACTCTATATACAATCGCAAAATATATACGTATTGCAGTTCTTACTATTATTCTTATTATTTGTTTAAAAAAGTTTTTAATTTTTTCCATTATTTTTTCCTTCTTCCTTTTCTGGTATGTATACACTTTTTGCTATTACTTGTAATGACACTATCTTCATCGCAGTTAATTTTTCTATTTCTCTTCTTGCTTTATTTTTAAACTCTCTTAATGTTTCTTGTACATTACATCCATACATTACAATAACTTCCATATATATAGTTGGACCAGCTTCAGAATTCGTCACTCTTGTCCTGACAACTCTATGTATATTAGGCATCTTTTTAGCTAAGTATTCCATTATTTGTCTGAATACTGTATCTGATATTGTAAATTTTCCTAAATAACTAAATGTTGGCCTTATTATTGTTTTTTCTGATATATATGGTTTTTGTCCAGCTCCTTTTGATTTAAATATTTGAAGTGGATCTAGCAAAAAACCAGAAAAGTCTTTTTTTAATTCAAATGTTGGTACTGGTATTACATGTTTTCCTTCTGTAACACGTATATGTCTTGCAGTTTTCATTTCCTCTTCTGTTGCAACATCTGTTATATATATTGTTTCTGATATTTTAGGCAATTCCAAATTTTCAGCTATTTTTTCTACCATTCCATCTGATGTTCCTAATATTAATATCTTGTCTGGTTTATATTTTTTTAATGCTTTTTCTATATCTAATTTTTCTTCCTTACTTAAAAATAATGCATGTTTTACAGTTTCTATTTTAGTTGGTGCTTTCTTTGCCGACTCACCAGCTATTATTTGATTGTCTTTTATCAATAATCCATCATCTATTATAAAATTTATTCCTTTTTCACTGGCTACCATTTGTGCTCTATAGCTTTTTCCTGTTCCTGATGGTCCAACAAATGCATATACTTTTATTTTATTTGTAGACATTGTTATCTCCTTCATAAAACAAGCGACATATTGTCGCTAATTTATTATTATTAGTCGAGAAAGACACGTTTTACGTGTCTTTCTATTAAATCTTTTCTGGTACTTCTTTAACTTCTGCAATTTTTATATCTCTTACATGGTTAATCTTTTCCCATTTTGTCTCTCTTTTAAATAAACATTTAAAGTTTATTAATACCCATGTTCCCATAAATGCAGGATAACATAGTAGCCCTTTTATCATTGGCTTTATTGGCTTTTTATCTAATATCATTACTAATACTGCTGTTAATATTGGTAATAATAATGTTGGTATTAAATAATTTAATACATTTATAAATAATTCATAAGTTGTCATTGCTTGTTGTGCATACATTGCAAAATTTACTACTAATAAAATTAGTGTTAATATAAACATTGGTGTTGTTCCAATTATATATAAAAATCCATCAAAATTCATTAATGTTTTGTGCTCTTTTACTGCATTAAATAATTCTCCTGTATATCTTTTTATACATTGCATATGTCCAACTGTCCATCTACTTCTTTGTGACCATGATTGTTTAAATGATGTTGGTTGTTCGTCATATACAATTGCATCTGTTGCCCATCCTAATTTTTTTCCTTGAATTATTGTTTTTAATGAAAATTCTATATCTTCTGTTAGTGTTTCTGTTTCCCATCCATTTGGTTTTACAATATCAAATTTTACCATAAATCCTGTTCCATTTAATAATGGAGATAATCCTATATTATATCTTGCTAAATGGTATAATCTGTGCATTGTCCAATAGAATAATGCATATCCTGCTGTTATCCAGTTATCTGTAGGATTTTTTATATCTCTATATCCTTGAACAACTTCTTCTCCTTGACATAGTTTTTTATTCATATTTACTATAAAGTTTTTATCCACTATATTATCTGCATCAAATACGAAGAATGCATCATAATCTGCATTTTCTGCTATTTTTTGTTTTAGAAACCATTGTAATGCATATCCCTTTGTTTTGTGTGCAGGGTCAAATCTTTCATATACTATTGCTCCTGCATCTTTTGCTTTTTGAGCTGTTGCATCTGTACAGTTATCTGCTATTACATATATATCATATAAGTCTTTATCATAATTTTGATTTTTTAAACTTTCTATTAGATTTGCTACTACCATTTCTTCATTATGTGCTGGTATTATTGCCATAAATTTGTGTTTTTTGTTTGTTAAATATGGTTTATCTTTTAGTTTTACTAATGCACATAAACTAATTCCTATTTGATAACACCAAAATGCAACTAACACATACATTAATGCTTGCTTTAGTATATATAAATATTCCATTTTATACCTCTTTCTTTTTACTTTGGCCATTTTTATTTATTTATTATTTCCGTAAGCTTATGGCTCTTTTTTATATTTTATTTTTCCACTTTTTATATTATACTATTTTTGTTAAATTTTTGCAACATTTTGGGTAAAATTAATTATTTTTTAATAATTTAATACTTTTAATATATGTTTTAATTATATTTTTTATTTATTCTTTCTATTGCTTCTATTGTTTTTTCTCTTGTTCCAAATGCAGTTAATCTAAAATATCCTTCTCCACTTGGTCCAAATCCACTTCCTGGTGTGCCAACTATATTTAGTTCTTCTAGTAAAAAGTCGAAGAATTCCCAAGATGTTTTACCTTCTGGTACTTTTAACCATATATATGGCGAATTTACTCCTCCATATACAGTAAATCCTGCTTTTTCTAATCCTTCTTTAATTATTTTAGCATTTTCCATGTAATATTTTATATTTTCTCTTATTTGTTTTTTTCCTTCTTCTGAGAATGTTGCTTCTGCTGCTCTTTGAGTTATATATGATACTCCATTAAATTTAGTACATACTCTTCTATTCCATAAAGCATTTATTGAAACTTCTTTTCCTTCTCTTGTTTTACCTTTTAATGCTTTTGGTATTACAACATAAGCACATCTTACACCTGTAAATCCAGCTGTTTTTGAAAAGCTTTTAAATTCTATTGCTACATCTTTTGCGCCTTCTATTTCATAAATACTATGTGGTACATCTTCTTCTGTTATATAAGCTTCATATGCTGCATCATATAGAATTATTGAGTCATTTTGTTTTGCATATGTTATCCATTTTTCTAATTCTTTTTTTGATAATACTGTTCCTGTTGGATTATTTGGAAAACATAAATATATTAAATCTATTCTTTCCTTTGGAATTTCTGGTACAAAATTATTTTCTGCATTCATTTTTATATATGTTATTCCATTATACATTCCTTTTTTTCCATCAAAATCGGCTGTTCTTCCAGACATAACATTTGTATCTAAATATACTGGATATACAGGGTCTGTTATTGCCACTTTATTTTCTTGCGCAAATATATCTACTATATTTCCACAATCACATTTTGCTCCATCAGATACAAATATTTCATCTAAATCTAATTCTACTCCTCTAGTGTTGTAATCGTTTTTTATTATTGCTTCTCTTAAAAATTCATATCCTTGTTCTGGTCCATATCCTTTAAACCCTTCCTGTGTTCCAATTTCTATAATTGCTTTATTCATTGCCTCTATACATGCTGGAACTATTGGTCTTGTTACATCTCCAATCCCTAGTTTTATTATATCCTTTTCTGGATTTTCTTTAGAATATTTTGCTACTTTTTTTGCCACTGTTGAAAATAAATAATTTTCTTGTAATTTTAAAAAGTTTTCGTTTATATAACTCATAAAATCATCCCTTCCTATATTTTGCTATTTTATCATACTAATAAAAAAAAGTAAACAATTTGTATGTACAAATAAAAAAAAAAGAGTTATAATACTACTATATTATTAAACGAGGTGTATAAAAATGAATTTAAAAAATGTTTTAAAAAATGTAGAAGTAATGAATATTTTAGGAAATAAAGAAGTTGATATTACAAATATTACATCTGATTCTAGATTAGCAAAGCCAAATTGTTTATTTTTTGCAATCAAAGGATATAACTTAGATGGTACAAAATTTATTTCTAATGCTATTGATAGTGGTGCTATAGCAATTGTAGTTGATGAAACAACTGATATAGATTCTTTAAATGTCGATGCTAATAAAACAACAATAGTACAAGTAAAAAATATTAGATATGTTTTAGCTATTACTAGTTGTAATCTTTATGATAATCCTTCTAAAAAGTTAAAACTTATTGGAGTTACTGGAACTAAGGGAAAAACAACTTCAACTTATATGATAAAATCTATTTTAGAAAAACATCATTTAAAAGTGGGTCTTATTGGGAGTATTTCAATCTATATAGGCGATAAAAAAATAGAAGATACTGATCGTACAACACCAGAAAGTTATAAAATCCAAGAAACATTGGATATGATGGTTAAAGAAAATGTAGATGTTGCTATTCTAGAAGTTTCTTCACAAGCCATGAAACTTGATAGAGTTACTGGTTGTGATTTTGATATTGCTTTATTTACAAATCTTTCTGAAGACCATATAAGTCCTAGAGAACATAAAGATATGAATGATTATTTTGAAGCAAAACTTTCTTTAATGAAACTTACAGATAAACTTGCTATAAATGTCGATAATGAATATACTGCAAAAATACCTTCATTATTACCTAACAAAACAATTAAAACTTTTGGAATTGAAAATCCAGCAGATGTACAAGCTAAAAATCTTGTTCCAAGTAATTCGTGCATTGATTTTACATTAATGATGAATGGTGAAGAAAAAGATATTAGTGTTTCTATACCTGGTGAATATATGGTATATAATGCTTTAGGAGCTATTGCTGTTTCTTCTTATTTTGGAGTTACTTTTGATGAAATAAAAAGTGCTTTAAATCCTTTTAAAGTTTTTGGTAGAAGTGAAATGGTTCCTAATAAATTAGGTCTTACTATTATGATAGATTATGCTCATACTCCATCTAGTTTGGAATCTATTTTAAAAACTGTTAAACCTTATACAAAAGGTAGAGTTATTTGTACATGGGGTGTTGGTGGAGATCGTGATAGTGCAAAACGTCCTATAATGGGAGAGATTTCTGGAAATCTTGCTGATTTTACAATTTTAACTTCTGATCAAGTTCGTACAGAGGACCCTAGAAAGATTTTAGCTGATATTGAAGTTGGTTTAAAAAGGACAAATGGAGAATATACTGTTATTTTAAATAGAACTGATGCTATTAGATATGCTCTTTCTATTGCTACTAAAGATGATATTATTGTTTTACCTGGTTTAGGCAGTGATCTTTATATTGAATATATGGGGGTTAAATATCCATATAATGAAAGAGAAGTTATTCATGATATTATTGAAGAAATGATTGCAAATAAAAAATAAATATGCAAAAAAGGATATACAATTGCAAAATTGTTATCCTTTTTTATTATAATATTATGTTATTACTTATTATTCCGTCGAAAACTTTTGTGGTAATTCCTGTCATATATATTTCTCCTGTTTTTTTGTTTATCTTTATATCTAGAGTCCCACCTTTTAAATGCATTTTTACATTGTCTCTTGTATATCCATATATATTAGATATCATTGCTACACAACAGGCTCCTGTACCACATGCAAATGTTTCACCAGAACCTCTTTCCCATACTCTCATTCTTATATTTCCTCTATCTATTATCTGTGCAAATTCAACATTTATTTTGTTAGGAAAGTGTTTATCATTTTCTATTATTTTACCATATTTCTTTATATCTAAATTTTGTATATCTTTTTCGAATATAACAAAATGAGGATTTCCTATTGATATGTATGTACCTTTAAAATCTTTATTATTTATTTTTAAATTTAATGT
>CALXJW010000017.1 GCA_944388725.1 uncultured Clostridia bacterium
GACTACCTCCTAATGTATTTCCTAAAGTAAGTATTTTTGTATTTTTATCATAATTTAAGCCATATTTAAAACCTGTATTATAGCATTGCTCATACCAATTTACCTTTGAAGCTACATCTACTAAGTTCTTACCTGTTCCTGTTTTCTCTAATGCTAGTAAATCTAATTTTCCACTAATTCCTATTTCAGTATATATTTGAATTTCTTTTAATACATAATCTGCTTTATATGTCTCATCTTTGCTTCCTTCGTTGTACTCTGGTGCATATATTATTATTCTATAGTTTTTTTCTTCTTCTAGATTTTCATATATTTTTCTTTCATATTCTCCATTTGTTGCCATTTCTTCTAGTTTTATTAATTTGTTTTGCTCATCTCTTAATTCTATTCTTACTTTGTTTACCAATATTGCTCCATCTTCATCTTTTACTCTTATGTCTAAATCTATCATGTCTCCTATTACAAATTGGTTTCTTATTTGTACTTCTGCTGGTATTTTTAATGTTATTATTTCTTGTATATTTTGATTATCTTCTACTACTGTTTCTACTGTTCCTTGTTTTACAGTTGTTACTACATCAACTTTATATTTTGTGTTTGATGTTAGTTTATCTATGTCTAGCTCTATTTGTTCCGCTATTTTCAACTTTTCAACTTCTTCTTTTGTTAATGTTATTCTTTTTATTTCTGTTTCTTTTGCTTCATTATTTGCTATATTTTTTCCTTTATCATATATTACTACTTCTACTTTTTCTAATATTTTTATTAATCTTGCATCTGTTTGGTTATCATCTATTGATATTCCTAATTTCATTTCAGTTTGTGTTATCTCTTTTTCTTCAACTTTTACCTGTATATGTCCAAGTGAAGCTATCGGCTTTGTCACAAAGCTTCCTCTTCCTATCTCTATGTTCTCTTGTTTTCCCTTTCCATTTTCCAAATCATAATTTGCATATATTATTATTGTAAAATATCCATTTGCATCTAAGTCTGTAAATATTAGTTTTTCTGTATCTTTTTTTAATTCTCCTGTTTTTACTATATTTTTACTTGTATCTATTATTTCATATCTATAATTTTCTAATTTTACATTATCTTTATTTGTTAATTTCACTTCTATGTTTACTTCTGTTACTTCTTGTTTGGTTGGTCTTATATTTGCACTTGGTGCTAGTTTTGCTGTTGTTGTTTTTCCTTCATTGTTGTTTTCTTTCAATTCATTTCCAAATCTATCATATACTGCAATTTCAAATTTTATTGTACTGTTAGATTTTATAGTTTCGTTTGTTTGGTATGTTATTTCTTCTCCATTTTTTATTTTTGCTACTTCATCATTACTTAATCTATATTCTATTCCATCTATTTCTAATTGTATTCTTGATATTCCTTTTACTACTTCTTCATTTATATCATTCTTTATTTTTAGATGGATTAATTCTATTTTATTAGAATATATTTCTCCGTTTTCAAAACTAAAATCTATTGTTCCTAATGTATCCATTGATTTTGTTTTTACTTTTCCTGTATAAAATTCTTCTTCTTGTTCTTCTCCTTCTTTATTATTGTAGTATACTATTCCTCTTATTTCGTATTCTGTATCAGGTTTTAATCCTGTTATGTTTATTTCTCCTGTTTGAGTTGCTTGTACTCTTCTATTTAGTCTTCCATCTACCATTATTTCGAATATTATTCCTTTTGTTATCACTTTTGCTCTATCTGTTACTGTCAAATTACTTCTTATTGTATATACGTCTCCTTCAAAATTTGTACAACTTACTTCTGGTTTTACCCATTCTCCTTCTTGCCATTCATTGTTACTTTGTCCGTTATTTGTTGTATTATTGTTTTCTCCTTCCCCATTTTGAATTACTTCTTCATTTGATGTATTCTCGTTTTCTACTTCATCTTCTTTATTTTCTTTATCTTCATCTTCATCATTTTTTCCTTGTTCTATACTGTTTTCTTCTGTTTGCTTTATTCCTATTTTTTCTAAAAATGTTTTATAATCTTGCTTTTCTCCTGCTATTTCAATCTCTGAATTGTTATCTACATCTTCTATTCTTTTATATTCCATATATCCATCTTGCATTTCATAATATATTATTGCTTCTTCTGTAAAATATATATTACTATATTGTTTTATTTCATATTCATTTAATACTGTTTTTATTTTTATTCCTTTGATATTCGTATAAATCTCATCTTCACTTTTTAGGAATATGTACTCATTTCCATCTGCTCTTGTTAAATCCGCACCATTGTACATTACTCCTCCTGTTAGCATAAATTCTGGATACCCCTCTACTTGTTCATAATTTACTGTTATTAGTTTAGTTTTTTTCCCTAAATTTAAAATAGTACTTCCTTCATTTATGTACATTGGATAATTTATATCTACTTCTTTTTTTTCTTTTTCTCCTATATAATAAGTATTTAACTTTTTATATAGCAAGTCATTTTCATTTACTGGAATTAAATCAATATACTGCTTTATATTTTCTGTTTTATCACTTTTTAGGTTTTCTACCATTACTTTTCCTTCTATTGCATATCCACTATATGTTATTATCTGCTCTGGCGAATACCTTAGAAACACATAATAAATAACAGCAATAATTACTATCATTGCTATTAATCCTATTAAAATAAACATCGGCATATTTTTAATGTTTATGTTTTTTCTATTTTTATGTTTCATTCTATTTACATCCTTTCTTAAGGCACTAATATATTTCTAATCTAAACCAAAAACTTGTAAATCTTCAAATTTTTTTAATAATAGTTGCTCTTTTTCTCCATACTTAATAGTATCTAAACTTACATTAATAGAATAATCTGCTGTCTTAACTGTACCATAGCTATTAGTTTCAATTATTTTGTATTCATCTTTTTCTTTATTGTATATTTCTATGCTTTGACTATATGCTACTATATATGATAATGGTGTTATTTCATATTCTTCATTATCTATTGTTAATACTGCATTATCAAAAAAGAAGTATAAGTTTGATCCATCAAAAAGAAATGATTCAGGTATTTCTTTTATTTTATCCCTATACTCTATGTAAGCAACTCCTTTGTCCATATAAACATCTGAAAATCTATTAATTTTATATACTTGTCCATTTAAGTTTGGAATTACTAATTCCATATTTTCAGGGAACAATACCTTATTAGTATTATCTTCATAATATAATGGTGTAGAATCTAATTGTATATTCTTATCTGTACAAGTCAGTTCTGTTATTTCTCCTTTGTTTGTTATTTTTAATGCTCCCTCATAAGAAATTTTTCTTCCAGCTATATATTGGTAAAATTTATGGCTTTCTATGTCTTCTGTATTTAATTTTGATATATACTTCCATATACAGATTATTGCTACTAATAATATTAGAATTAAAAATAATCCAAATATACTTTCTTTCTTAATTTTTTTTCTCTCTTTTTTTTGATTTTTATTTCCTTTTTTCATTTTCCTAGCATTCCTTTCTAAGTATTCACATTCAGAAAACTTTTATTTTGAGTGTTTTCCTTTTTTGTTTGAATTAGTATTTTTTATTAAATCTTCAAATCCTTTTAAGAAAAAATAAATTGCATAAAGAATAATGAATACTATTAGTACAATAATCACTTGACTCACATACATTTCATTACTTACTTCTATCTGATAACTTTTTAATATATTAATAAAATAAATAAAAATAATTTGTGCTACAATATTTATTGTTTCAAATACTATTTTTTTTATGTTTAATACTATATAAATAATTTCTACCACTAATATTATAGCTAGACTAAGTAGTATTACGTCTGTATATGTAACAGCTGAGTATATTATGCAAAATAATCTAATTGTCAGTGTGCATAATATTAAAATTTGATAATTGTTCATTCCTGTTAATAATCCAATATATGCTATTCTTTTTTTATGAATATCAAATTTATTTAGCATAATATATATAACTATTGCAAACAAAAGCATAAATCCTAAAAATATTGCTAATTCTTTTACGTTTAAATTTATATTATATATTGTTCTTTGTAACATTTTACCCTCTTTAACATTTATATAATTTGTATAACTTATTCATCTCTTAAGAATAAGTTAAATTGATTATGTTTGTGTATGTAATATCCAACAATATTTTGTAACTTTATTGTTTCTTTTAGTCCTTCTATCTCTATCTTACCTTGAATCTCACCAATTAATGGCAAATAATCTTTCATTATTATTAGATTATAATTTTTACTTATTATACGTATAAATTGAACATCATTATACTCTACTAATCCCTTTTTCATGCTTAGTACCTTTATATTTATACTTCCTTTATCCTCTGTTAACTTACTATTCTTTTCTTTCTCCATTCAATTTACCTCTAAATAATAATTTTTCCTCATCTACATCATCATACAATCCATTTAAAATATCTTCAACATCCTTTAATGTATCTTCTATGTCTACCATCTCTCCTGGTATACCAGTATAATTTTCAGATACAAATAATGGCTGTGTAAAATAATTTCTAAGTTTTCTAGATCTATAAAATATTATTTTGTCTTGTTCAGAAAGTTCATCTATTCCAAGAACCGCTATTATTTCTTCTAGTTCTTCGTATCTTGATAGATATTTTAATGTTTCTTGTACTAAATCATAATGTTTTCTTCCTATTTTTTCTGGATCTATAGCCTTACTAGAAGATTTAAATACATTTATTGCTGGATATAGACCTTTTTCAGCTACTTTTCTATCTAGAACAATTTGACCATCTAAGTGTGTACTAATAGATTGAACAGCATCATCAGTTATATCATCTGCTGGTATATATATTGCTTGGAATGAAGTAATAGATCCTAAATCTGTAGAATTTATTCGTTCTTCTACTTCACTAATATCAGATGCCATCGTTGTTGGATATCCATTTTCAATTGGTATTCTTTTCAATTCAGTAGATATTTCTGATTTAGCTTGTATAAAACGATATATATTATCTATAAATAATAATACATCTTGATTCTGTTGATCTCTTAGAAATTCTGCTGTTGTAAGACCTGAATAGACTGCTTTTGATCTTGCACAAGGTGATTCTCCCATTTGTCCAAATACCATACTCATTTTATCTAATAAATTGTCAGCTTTCATCTCGTCATATAATTCTTTTCCTTCACGAGAACGTTCACCAATTCCTATAAATATTGCATTTGATTTGAATTTTTTGTATACGTTATTAATAATTTCTTTAATTAATACTGTTTTGCCAACACCAGCACCTCCCAGTAAGCCCATCTTATAGCCTTTTTGTAATGGTGCAAAAAAATCCAACACTTTTATTCCTGTCCACAATGGACTATTTTTTATTGAGATTTCAGCAACTGATAATGATCTTTCATATACGTTCTTTTTCTCGATTGATTTTTCTTCTTTGCCATCAATACCTTCACCATAAGAATTATATATTCTACCTAGTATGTTTGGAGAATACTCTATTTGTAATCCTCCTTCTTGTAGCTCAACATCTAATCCTTTTTTTAGTCCATTTACTCTGTTAAAAGGTAATAAACTTGCAATATTTTCTTCTAATTCTACAACTTCAAATTTGTATTCTTTGTCATTGTTTTTACAAACTAAAATATCTCTTAATTGTACATTATTATCCATTAGTAATACTTTAACGCTTAACTCTGAAATATTAATTATTTTACCTACTACTTTCATCTTTAGCCTTCCTTATCTTTTTAATTTTATAAAGTTTTCAATAACTTTTTTAAAACTTTTTGCATTTTTTTCTTTTCTGTATTCCATTAAATCTTCTTCTTCAATTTCGTCAATCTTTTTTAAAGATTCTTTTGTTAACATTTGTCTAGCAACGTTTTCTGAAGCATAACTGTTTTCTGTAGCAACTCTAATTTCATAAGCCAAATACATAACAATTACATTCAATAATATATCATTTATATCTCCTTCTATAACAAAATCTTCTTTATGTGATTTTGTCTTATATACTTCCTCTTCTATTGGTAGTATTTTTCTTTTTACTAATTCTATTTTACTCACATTATAATAGTGATTATATATTAAATTAATTTCGCTAATTTGTGAATTAATTATTTTTTCATATATTAAATCTTCAATTTGTTTTGTATTTTGCAAATAATCATCTTTTGTAAGCGCAAGAAGTACATTTTCTTTACCTGTTAATATTTTTTTGCCAATTATTATCTTATTACTTTGAGTATCTTTTAGTGCTTCGTGATTAACATTTGAATTAAAATTGCCACAAAATCCCAAATCATTTCCTATATATATGTTTAAAGGTTTTTGTTTTTTGTCTAATTTTAATATTTTTTTATCCAATATTAAATTTCTATTATTTAAAATATTATCAACAAAATCTGTTAGGCCTTTTTCATAAGCAAAATATTTTTCGGCTTTCTTTTTAGCTTTATCTACCTTTAACAGTGAATGAAAATTCATTACTTTTACTACGCTTTTAATTTTCATCTATTTTTCCTTCCTGTTTTACAATAGCTTCAAATTTTTCTATTATCTCCTCATTTGATAAAGGTGAAAATTTAGGTTGATTTAAAGCTTCTTGTATTTGTTTACCTATTTTCATTTTATTTCTAAGCTCTAGAGTCATCTCATCAATATTAGCAAGTTCATATACTTCTTTTGTTTCTAAGTAACTTAAGAATGTTCTTCTTATATTTGCTCCTAATTTTTTTATCTCGGGCTTTTGAACTGCTCCACCAAGCCTAGAAACAGAATTTTTATAATTTATTGCTGGTTTATTTCCTTTAGCAAATTCTTTTTCTGAAAGTACTATCTGTCCATCTGTTATTGATATAATATTAGTAGAAATATAATCAGTTATATCTCCACCTTTTGTTTCAACTATTGGTAAAATTGTAATAGAACCACCATTTTTATATTGACATCCCTTTTCTAACAGTCTAGCATGAAGATAAAATATATCAGCAGGATATGCTTCTCTACCAGGTGTCTTATTAGAAACCAAACTTATTTCTCTATAAGTGTCTGCATGTTTTTTCAAATCATCTATTACTACTATAACATCTTTTCCCATTTTCATATATTCTTCCGCTATTGATAGCCCTACAAATGGTATTAAGCTTATTACTGGTTGTTTATCATCATTTGTAGCAACAACCATAGTTGTATATGATAATGCTCCTCTTTTTAATAATTCGTTATATATTGTTTTTATTTCTTTTTTTGTTTTTCCTACTGCTATATATATACAGATTATACTGTTTTCACTATTTAATATTTCTGATTTCTGATTTACAATAGTATCTAAACATATTTGAGTTTTACCAGTTTTTTTATCTCCTATTATTAATTGTCTTTGTCCTTTACCTATTGGATATATAAGATCTATACCAGAAATGCCTGTAAGCATTGGTCTTTTTACATCTCTACGGTCCATAATTGGAATAGTTTCATTTTCTATATTTATGTATTCTATTTGTTCAAATACCTTTCCAGATAATAAATCTGTTCCAAATATATCTACTATTCTTCCTATTGCTTGTTTTGCAAATATTGCTTTAAATTGTTCTCCAGTAGATTTGACTAAATCTCCAATTTTTATTGGTGAATATTCTTTAACAATAGCAACTGTTACAGAGTTTTCATTTATTTGATTTACATATCCCATTCCTTTTTCCCAAATAGTTACTTTTTCGAAATATGTTACATTTTCAAGCCCAGAAACTTCTATTATATAATCTTTTACTTTTATAACAGTTCCAGAATCAAAAATATTTTCTTTATTTTTTATCTGTTCTACTTTTTGATTAACTAAATTTTCTATATGTGTCCCCACAATTTTTCCTTTCTACTAAATACTATAATCATACATTTTTCCTTTGTAATGAATTATTATACCTTCTGACATATTTTTATAATATCTAGTTTTTACGTTTTTTCCTAAGTTATCATAATTCAATGATTCATTTCCTACATATACATATATCATAGGATCATTCTTTTTCATTTTTTCTTCTACATTTTTTAATAATTTAAGTGTATTAAGCCTTTTACTTTTAAAGTTTTTTTCTATTTGAAGTATTTTATTTTCTTCTGGTTGTATTACTTCAGAAACTATTTTATATTGGTCTTCTTGTGATAAAGTAAGAAGCTTATATATTGTTTCATCTGTAAACTGTTTTCTAAAGTTTACAAGTATCTCAAATTTTTTCAAATCTTCTTCTGTACTTTTATGTTCTTCAATGAATTCTTTAATAGTTTTTTCATTATCTATTTTAAATTTTTTCTTTAGTTCCTTATAATTATTGAAGAAAGAATTTTCTCTTAGTTGAGGTGTTGGAATGTCATAAACTATTTGTTCTTTTTCTCTCATAGTTTTTTTGAATAATTTCATCTCTTTTAATTTCTTTTCAATTTCAGAGCTGAATATTGTTTCAGTATATACTTCCTTTTCTTCTATCTGTTCATGTTGCTGTTTAAGCTTTTGTAATTTTGTTTCTTCTATAATTACCTTCCTAAGTTTTTCTAATTCCTCTTCTTTTTCATCAATTAAATAATTGTATTCTTGTAATTTTTCAATAAAATAAGTTTTTACTTTATTATTAATTCTTTTTATTATATTTTTATATATATAAAATGAAAAACTTATCATTATAATTACTATTATTATTGTTGGTAACATTACTTCTATCATACTTCACCTTCTCTATATAGCTAGTGGATTATAGAAAAGCAATAAAAATACAAATGCAAATAATAGAAGTAAGAATATTGCAAGAATTATCAAAACCGTCATTACTGCTTGTACTATATCACTTTTAGTTTCTGGATTCCTTCCTACTGCTTCTGCTACTTTTGAGCCTAAAATTCCAATTCCTATTCCAAATCCTAAAAACATAAGACCAATCATTATTCCTATTGAATTTAAAGTTGCTACTAATATGTTCTCCATTTTTTCCTCCTTCTATCTAATAATTTTTCATTTTTGCTTGTATATCAACATTTATTGAATTGCCATCATAAATGACATTTTCTAATCTTATTATAATTTCACTTCCATACTCATATTTAAAACTGTTTGTCCATCCATTTGTTGATGTTGCTGTTTCGATTTCAATACTTTTTCTTTCAATTTCATTTCCGTCTACATATAAAACTATATCTGCTGAATCATAAATGTAGTTAGGATCTATTTTTAAGTTAAAGTATATATTACTTGAAGTTACTCTTGTTATATCTATATTGGTTGAAACCTTCTCTGTTCTCACAATAAGTGTATCCTCTATTCTCTCAGAGATTGTGCCATCAGTATTTATTTCTCTTACTCCAAATGTTATTGTATAATCAGTATTTGGAGATAGTTTTGTTATTGTATAACTTGTATCCGCTTTGTCTAATGCTATAGTTTGACTAGTATCTCCATCTACATTAATATATACTGTTTGATATTTACTTTCAGGATCTATAACATTATATTTTACAGTTATAGAGGAAGATGTTGATGTTGCACTTCTTAGGCTAACATTTTTATCTAGTGGAGTATTGTTTACTCCTCCTTCATTATTATCTTCTGATACATTACCAGTATTGTTATTTACGTTTCCATTTACAATTACTTGTGAACTATTATTGTTACTTGAAGTAGATGATGAGTTTTGAATTATGGTTGTTCCTCCATTGTTTTGATTATTGTTTTCATTTTTATTATCTGCTACTTCTACTTTTTCTTCATACATGTTTGTACTTCCTATAATTTTGGTTAAATCTATTTTATTTTCCCCAAATATTAATTTTTCATTAGCTATATCAAATGTAAAAGAAGGTGTTATAAGATTCATGGCATTTATTGTCTTTGCATTTATTTCATTGTTTAACAAAAGTGTATTTCCAGCTTTATCTAAAATTATTAGCAAATACCTTTTTGTTTGTATATTCTTTTGTTCATTACTAATGCTATCTGAAATAATTAAATATTTTCTATCTGCTAATTTATAGAATCTATCCTCTGAAAAATTTGTAAATTCTGTTTGTCCAGAAAGTGTTTGTACACTGGCATCAGAAAATACTTGATACATTTTTCCGTATAAGCTAACTTTACCAGATGATTTATTGTACATAACACTTTGTGGACCTACATTATATTTCATACCATCAGTAGTCTCCAAATGATAGTTTCCATCCCATTTTGCTTGCATTGTACCTCCATTTTCTATTAGTACTGGTACATTTTCTGAATCATAGACAAATGTATTGGCTTCAATTTGATATACTGTCTTATCTATTCCCATAACATAACGTAAGCATGCTATAAGTATTACTATTATTACAATAATAATAATCGCAAATACTGTAAAATTAATTTTATTGCCTGCAGTTAACTTTCTCAATTTTTTTTCTCCTTTCTTCTATGATTCTAAGTATATATATTCAAGTGAAACTGTTTCGACTACTTCGTTTTCTTTTATAAATTGTAATTCTACATAATATTTTCCATATCCTACAAGACTTTCTGCTAAAGTATATTTATAATAAGTTTCTTCTCCTGAAGTTATTTGTATTGGGACAAAATCTTTTCTTGAACTTTGAGAATATCCGCTTGTATTATAAATAGAATATGTTATTGTTTCTATATCAGTTAATTTATAACTATTGTTGAATAATAAATCTATTTTAGAAGCATCACTTGTATTTTTGCTAGCTGTAACATTTCCAACAGATATTCCATATTCGTTTATTGCTGGAATTTCATATGTTTTGTTTAAGTTTGCATAGTTTTCCTCGTTGCCTTTATTATTTCTATCAGTTTTTGTTTCTACTAAAATAGTATAAGATTGAGCATTTTCTACATTATTTAGTATAAAACTATTATTTAATGTTTCTACAGGAAAAGTTTTATTTGCATATTCTTCTGGTGTTATATCTTGAAGACTTCCATTAAATATCTTTATACTATAATTATTTCCAACGACCACTTTATCATCATCATATATTGTAACTTTAAAAACTATCTGATTGAACTCTCTAGAACCACTTATGGCTATTGTTGGATTTGATAATTTATTAAATTGGAATTCCTGTTCTTTCTTTCCTAGCTCTAAAACTTGTTTTTCTCCTTGTAAATCTGTATATTCAGCAATTGGTATTATTTCTAATTTATATTTATCTCCAAACACAAATTCTGATCCAGGATTTATAGATATTTGTTTACTCATTTTGCTACTAAATATTTGATCTATTTCTATACCTTTCATAACTTCTATATATTCTTGTGTTTCTTTATCAAAATGATATATCTTATATTCTATTCTATCATATCCTGTAGTTTTTTCTAATGTATAACTAATGTTAATATTCTTTTTTTCATAAGAAATTAGGTTCTGACTTATTGTTATGTTATCAATTCCTACATCTGCTAATGTTGAAAAATAATATGCTCTACCAGAAACTTGATAATCTATATCATACAAGTACACTTCTTCTTCTTGTCCTTCACTTTGCAAAATTGTTCTAAATTTTATAAAATAATATGATTTTGGATCCAAGTCTGTAATCTTTATTGTATCAGAAAATTCATTTGATTTTACATTAATTGTTTTTATGTATTTTTCTTCTCTATATTCACTATCTGTCTGATATAAATCAATATAGATTTCATCATTTTTTATTGTTGTAGATTCATCTATTAATACCTCTGCTTTTAAAGATAGATTATCTAATTCTGTAAATAATTGCCATTGATTTTGTTCATCCAATAAACTTATTGATGGAATTATTTTATCAAAGTAAATTACGTTATTACCTTCACATGTAATTTTCGCTTCATCTAATTGTTTTTGCAATATTACATTTCCCTTATATAATAATCCTTTATTACTATGTGTTAGTTCTATTGTAGATTTTATTCCTGTTACTACATTTTCTAGTGTTATTATATTATCTTCTCTTGTTGCATTATACATATTCCCCATAGCTTCAGTATCTGGAATTAAATTAGAAGATTTATCTATATCATAATAATAAATATTTTCTGTATTTTTTTCATATGCTTGTTGCAATGTTATATATTTTTTAGTATCAGTTTCAAAGCCTGTAATTCCAGAATCATAATATGCATATACATTTACTTGTAATTTTGTTTTTAATAATTCACCTAATCCATTATAACTAATATTTATAATATTGTTTGCAGGAATAGTAAGGAAATCTTTTATATATTTTAATTCTGGATTATCCACTGCTATCAGTTCAACTCTAACTCCTGTAACATAATCTAAAGCATTTGCTCCATCGAAGTTTATAGAAAGTTTTGTTGCATCATAATCTACAGAATATTTTAATCCACTAATAGAATTTTGGCCTTCAAAATATTGTGTTAAAATTTTATATTCTGCTATTCCTTCTGTCTTAACTAAACATTTTGACCAAACAAGTGAAAGAGATCCTGTTTGCAAATTCTCAAATGTTACTTCTTTATAATTTTGTCCAGTTACTTCTAGTGGTTTTTTTGATAATATAACATCATTTATTTTAGCAGTTACTTGGTTATTATTTGCTAATGCTTTATCTATATCATTAAATTGATATTTAAAAGTAATTGTATTTTCTGAAGATATTGTTGGATACCAATATAGATTAGGTTCCTGTTTTTCCGGTGTTTGAGTTTTTGATTTTAAGATAATATCATCTGATGGATATTTAGTTTCGTTTTCTCCATCATTATTAAGGTCTAAATACATTTCATATGTAAAATAGTAAGAGTTTCCCCTTCTTAATTCATCTGTATCTACTACGTTTTGTTCAGTTCCATCAAAAACTTCAAATATTCCTTTAGGAATTACTCCATCTCCCCCTATTTCTAATTCTATTTCTTTTATTAATGTATTAGTATTTGCATCATATGCTTTATATACGACTTTTCTAGCATATGCTCCAGTATTATCATACACTGGGTTTATAGAATATCCTACTATTGTATCATCATTTAATTCCTCTCTTGGGCTTTCTTGAGTATAATTTCTTATAGGTGTTACCATAACTGCATTTTCTGGATCTGTAGGCAAGTCTGGTATATATCCGTTTGTTTTTACTGTAAACACATTATTTAATATCGGTAATTTGTTTGAATAATCTGTATAATCATATGCATTTGTTACTGTAATTGTATAATATGAATCTTGAAAATCATCATTTACTGCATTAAAAAATCCAGGTGTTATGTTTACAGTATTATCAAAGAATTTGTTCTTTAAGTCACTTTCATATGGATTTAAATTGGTATCAATTAACCTCATTGTTCTTATTGGTGAACCTGTTGGGTACTCACCTTCTGGTGTTTGTCCCGGATATATACTTACAGTAAGTCCCGTCAAAGTCTCTGGTTCTAAAGTCCCTTGTGATTCAGATTCTGGTTTTAATTGTAATTTAACACTAAATGCATTTTGCACATCCTCATCTTCTGCCTTAAATTCTGCCAACATGTTATTTGGCGTTTTTGTTTGAACTATAAAGCCTCCTATATAACACTCCTCTATTGGATCATTACCATCTTGTAAATCAACTTTTGTATATACTGCAAATTTATATGTTTCATTTGCTCTTAGATTATTTACATTTACTGGTATATCATAACTACCTATTGAAGTATAAGTTTTCAAATCTCCTATTGAATTTGTATATGTTATTGTAAATTCGTTATTTTCTTCATCTATAGTATTTCCGTTGTCTTCAATTCTGATAGTCCCTTGTATTCTTTCAAAAGTAACTTCTTTTTCTTCGAATCTAATTGTTGGGAATTCTACTCCATCCATTATAAACACATTACTTAGTTCGCTTGAATAAGAAAAATATTTTTCATTATCATAAAATTCTGCAATAACTTTAAAAGTATATCCTACATTTCTTGAAATTGTTTCTTCATCAATTTGTAAAGTAATTTCTGGTGTTGAAGATTCTATTTCTTTAACTGGTTCATTATTATTAACACTTCTTGTATCATAAATTAGAAATTTGTAGTTTTGTATTCCTTTATCTACATCTTCTACATTTGACAAACTTAATTTAAAGTTGCCATCTCTTTTGTTTATTTCATAATTGGTTCCTGAAAGAACTGGTCTTTCCTTTAAGGTTCTAAATGTTTTCCCTTCTATATTAGAATTAACTAATATCTGTCCATCGTATAATATATTTGTTAATCTTATTGTATATTCTGTATTTGAAGTTAAATTTTGAAATTCTACTAATTCTTTTTTGTCCGCACTTGCATCTGTTTCATTTATATTTATGGTTTTAGTTTCAATAATTTTACCTTCCATATCTGAAATTACAACATCTGCACTTTTAATTTTACTGTCTTTATTTATAACTAAAGCTACTCCAATAGAGCTATCTGTTAATATGTCTTTTTCTATTTCTATTCCTAACACTGATGTCCTAAATATTTTATATATAAAATTCTTTGTGTAAGTTACCCCTTCTATAGCATAACTTGACTCAACGACTAATGTATATTCTGTATCTGGTTTTAAACTTGCAACTTCGATTTGTATTTCATATACTCCTAAAGTCTCAACATATTGATAAACTGTTTTTCCAGTTGAATTTTCTAACACATAAACTTTTGAATCTGATACTAATGTATTATCTTCATCTTCTATTGTAATAGATGCATCAAATCCTGTTGAAGTCACATCTAAACTTTCTATTATATATCTTGGTGATTTTTTTACTGTTACAGGTGTATTATTTCCTCCTATATTTCCCGATGTTCCACTGTCATTTCCTGTTCCTGAATTATTTCCGTTTCCATTTATTATTGTTGAACCAGAATTATTTGAAGAATTTGATGAATTATTATTAACTATTGTTTCGTTGTTTGTGATCTCATTTTCTCCTGTAGTATTACTGTCTTCATTTTGCTTTTGTTCTTCTTCTGCTAAATCGACAATTGTTATATTATCATCTGAGTCAATAACCATATTTTCTAAGCTCATTTTATTCTCATTAGATTTGCTTACTATTCTTTTTCCTAAATTTATTCTTATTTCATCTGGCAAATCAATATATGCATTTGATGAAATTGTTTGGTATGTTGTTTCTTGATTGTATATTTTAACAATTTCATTATCTAAATATTCTAGTTCCACATATCCTTTGATTGTATTTGTTTTTTCTTCTCCAAATACTAAATTTATGTCATTGCTTATTATTATGTATTTATTAGTATCTATTTTCCAAATTAAATTTGTAAATTTAAGTGTTTGATCAAGGTTTGATATTGTGTAATTTTCTCCTGATTTTTTCAAAATATCATTTGCCATTATATTATAATATGTTATAGGGTCTGCATCTATATTATTCAAATCTAATAGTACGCCATTTGTAAATGCACTTATTGATCCATCAGAATAGTGTATAAAATTAGTTTTATTTGTAGTAACTTCTTCACCTTCTGTGTTATAAAAAACTATTTTTGTATCAAATTTTGTTTTATATGTTTCATCAGCATTAAAATAATATCGCTCAACTGTTTGTTCATTTGCTTGCATACTCTGTAATATATATCCTGACTCTATAAACAATTTATTATTTTCATTTTCGACTTT
>CALXJW010000018.1 GCA_944388725.1 uncultured Clostridia bacterium
ATGAGGCAACAAGTGGATTTAAAATTTTAGGTGCAATACTATGTATGATAGGAGCATTAATAATATATTTTAATTAGGAAATTTGGGGACGGTTCTCTTTTTTCCCTTTGGGTAAAAAGAGAACCGTCCCCATTTTTACTTTTTTATTATCACCAAATTAATATATATGCATATAATGTATAAACAAAAGGGAGGGAGCTTATGGCATATTCTGATAGAGAACTATTAGCAAGAATAATACAATGTGAAGCTGGAGGAGAAGGAGATAATGGAATGAAAGCAGTTGCTACAGTTGTAATGAATAGAGTAAATGCAACAGAAGGAGAATATGCAAGAGTATCACAAGGAGGGAATATCCGTAATGTTATATTTCAAACAGGACAATTTGATTGTGCAAGAGAAACAATAAATGGAAAGTATAATTCTCAAAATATATATAATATGCAACCAACAGATGTTCATTATGAAATAGCAGATTGGGCATTATCTGGAAATAAATTAAATGAAATTGGAGAATGTTTATGGTATTATAATCCATTTAGACCTACTTGTGCTAATAATTTTCCTTCTAATGGTTCTGGTATTTTTCATACTAGGATAGGGTATCATTGTTTTTATAGACCAACTAGTCTTTACGCAAATACATAAATTTTGGAGGTAAATATGAAAGAAGATGAAAATTTAAAATCTAAAGAAAATAGAAATGTTGTTATTAATCAAGATACACCGGAAATGCTTACAAATAATATATATACACCTGCATTTTTAAGAGAAAATATTGGTAAACTAATGAGAGTAGAATTTTTGATCGGTACAAATAATCTTGTTGATAGAATAGGTATTTTAGCTGATGTTGGAGCAAGTTATATATTGTTAAAATCAGTAGAAAGTGATGTAATGACATATGCAGATTTATATGCTATTAAATTTATCACTATATCTAATAGGTCAATTACTCCATATTGGAATCAAACTAATAATTATGGATTTAATGATAGTTTTATGACTAATCCAAGTAATAATATGTTTAATAGGTATTAAAAGAATTTGTATAAAAAATAAAAGGCCACAGCCCCACTTCTTAGAAGTGGGGCTGTGCCTGATTGAATTATTCTCCAATCAACTCAAATAACGAATCTTTTTCTGAATCTGGCAGATTCTCGAAAAGCAGAGGCTCAGTTGGGGTGATAATTTCATCCGACTGATACGGCTCCATCTGCACTGCGATTTTTTCACCTTCGCCAGTTTGCAGAATTAGATAGTTTCCTGTGGTTGTGATAGCAACAGGAGTACATTTTTCATTGGTTGCACAACCAAGATAACAATGAACTTTTTCTGCATCTGAATTTTCTGTAAACAGGAAGATTTTCTGATTGAGGGAGTAAACGCAACCACCCTCAAAATCCTTAAAAAGGAATTGGACAACATTGTGGCCGTCCAGATTCGATTTGTCGAACATTGGTGGCTGATCTTCTTTTTCGGGAAGACTAGAGGCAATTTCTATTGGTGTCAAAGATTCATGTTGGTGAGACGACGTCCACGAACAAAGAAACAGGATGAGCGCGATGGTTGCAAATGCAACGACGATGGCAGGAGCGATAGATACAATTTTTTTCCGCATAGTAATTTCTCCTCTCAAAATCCGTTTTTGAATAGTTTTGGCACAAAATATATGCCAAAAACAACTGGTAACACTATAATTATACTATATGTGAGGCGTATTTTCAAGTGAAAAGATGTTCGGCGTACATTTGATTATTTATTAAAAAAATGTTATAATAAATGGAATAAGGTCAAGATCTTTTGGTAGAGAGTGTTCTTTGATTAATCTAGCGTAAATGGCTAGTTAACATATTAGCTTAACAACAAACTACAATTTAGGAGGAACAGCTATGAAAAAATTACTGGCAATTGTTCTTAGTATGCTTCTTATGTTTTCTGCCAATGCTCGGCAAGATAATATAAGAAAAGACAACGAGACTCTACACTTAAAAGTAGAGCAAGGATTTATGGCAACAGACCTACAAAAGCACCAAGAACCCAAACTAGAAGACGGCAAGATTTCTATAGAAATTCTAACTCAAATAGCATCATGGGAAGAACTGCAAAATACAGTTATTCCCATTTCTGAAATTGATGCTAGCAGGATTACTAACAAGGAGGATTGGTATTGTGTCTTGCTAATTCAAGGCATTAGCGAGACGAAGACTGTAACTGCATATCATAACATGGAATATGTGGCCATGGGATTAGGTAGTATTTCAATAAAAGAAGTTGATTATGATCGACTCCTTACCAAATTTCAGAGAATTATAGGCATTTATAATTCTGACCACGAATTAAAACTGAGTTGGACTGTTCAAATCGTAAATGAGCAGTTGGCGAAGGTGGAAGTAAATTCCATCAATTTGACAGAGATAGATAATCCTATAGAAGAAATAGGACAAAAAGTGGAAATTAAACAGGGAACGCTATACTGGGAGAGTGCTTATGATAACGGTTCAGGCCAATATGGAATAGCAACAGATTCTAATCCCTATATTCCACGAGATTTTATTGTCACAGTCAATGCTGTGGCCTATTATACAGATGAAAATAGGACCACAGTTGGGGAGAGTGTATATGTAGACTGGGATGAACTCGGAAATCCAAAAAATGAGATTAAACTTTGGAAATTCCACATGCTGCACATTTGTACCCAAGATACAGACCTTGGCTGGGTTTACCCAGAAGACCTTATTTTAGTAGAATAATTGCACCAACACAGAGGGACATGGCAATGCCATGTCCCTCTGTGTTGGTGTAAAGAAAAAATCAAGGAAGTAATAAATTCCTTCAAGAAATTTTGTGACACAATTTGCATAAAATGTCAAATTTGATAGATGATTGTTTTTTAAATATTTTTGCATAACAAAAAATACCATTCATTTCTGAATGATATTTGTATATGTCTGTTCTATTAGTTCGAACAGATACGTCATTGGTGCGGATGAAGGGACTTGAACCCCCACGTCGTTGACACTGGTTCCTAAGACCAGCGCGTCTGCCAGTTCCGCCACATCCGCATTTAATTGACAATGTATATAATAACACATATAAAAAATAAAGTCAATAATTTTGCAATAAAACTTTTATAAAATTTAATTATATTATTCAAATTGCTTGATATTTTCAATCTAAAATAGTAAAATTATATGCAGAATAAATTAATATATGAAAGGAAACAAAAATGAGCAAAAAATGGCAAATATATCAAGCAAATGAAGAAAAAGTAGAAGAAATATCAAAAAAATACAAAATAAATAAATTATTAGCAACAATATTATCAAATAGAGAAATTACAGAAAAAGAGCAAATAGAAAAATTTTTGAATCCAAAAAGAAATGATTTTTACAATCCATATGAAATGCTAGATATGGAAATAGCAGTAAAAAGAATTATAAAAGCAATAGAAGACAAAGAAAAAATCATAATATATGGAGATTATGATGTAGACGGAATAACCAGTGTAACAGTTTTAAAAAGCTTTCTAGAAGAAAGAGGAATAAATATTGCAGAATATATACCAAATAGATTAGAAGAAGGCTATGGACTAAATAAAAAAGCAGTAAAAGAAATAGCAGAACAAAAATATAATTTGATGATAACAGTAGACTGCGGAATATCAGCAATAGAAGAAATAGAATACGCAAATAGTCTAGGAATAGAAACAATTATTACAGATCATCATGAGCCAGGAAATGAATTACCAAAAGCATTAGCAGTAATAGATGCAAAAAGAAAGGACAACACATATCCATTTAGAAATCTTGCAGGAGTTGGAGTTGTATTTAAACTAATACAAGCAATTTCAATAGAATTAGGATTAAAAGAAAAAGAATATTTAAAATATCTTGATATAGTATGTATAGGAACAATATCAGATATAGTACCATTAGTAGATGAAAATAGAGTTATTGTAAAATTAGGACTAAAATTAGTAGAACAAACAAAAAATTTAGGATTAAAAGAAATATTAGAATCAACAGGGTATAATAAAATAGATTCTACCACAATATCATTTGGAGTAGCACCAAGAATAAATGCATGTGGAAGAATGGGACATCAAGAAGAAGCACTAAAACTATTTTTATCAAAGGACAAAAATGAAGTAATTGAATTAACTCAAAAGTTAAATGAATATAATAGAATAAGACAAGAAACTGAAAAAAATATATACAATGAAGCAATAGAGCAAATAGAACAAATTGATTTAGATAAACAACACACAATAATATTAATGGGAAAAAATTGGCATCATGGAGTAATAGGAATAGTATCTTCAAAAATAACAGAATTATATTTTAAACCAAGTATATTATTATGCGAAGAAGGAGAAGAAGGAAAAGGCTCTGGAAGAAGTATACCAGGATTTGACTTGTATGAAGCACTAACAGAATGTAATGAATTGATAGAAAAATTTGGTGGACATTCAATGGCAGTTGGAATAAATGTCAAGAAAGATAATTTTGAAAAATTCAAAGAAAAATTTGAAGAAATAGCAAAACAAAAACATATAGAAGAAATAGTACCAATACTAAAAATAGATGCCCTAATAAATTTAGATGAAATTGATAAAAATATAGTAGAAAGTTTAAAAGAATTAGAGCCATTTGGTGAAGAAAACAAAATGCCATTATTTGCAATAAAAAATTTAAAAATAGATTCAATAAGAGCATTATCAGAAGGAAAACATTTGAAATTAACATTAAAAGATAATAAAAATATTATAAATGCAATAGGATTTAATTTAGGATATATGTCAAATGAATACAAAATAGGCGATAAAATAGATGTGGTTGGAAATCTAGAAATAAATACATTTAATGGAGTTGATAATATACAAATAAATTTAAAGGATGTAATGAAATCAATATAAGAGATGAAGGGGATGACTATATGAGTGAAAATTATACAATAAAAGATATAATAGAAAAAGTTAAGAAAAATAAAAGAAGACCAGATATAAAATTGATAACAAAAACATATAATTATGCATTAAATAAACATGGAAATCAATTAAGAAAATCTGGAGAACCATATATTATACACCCAACAAATGTTGCATATACAATTGCTGAATTAGGATTAGACGAAAAAACAATATGTGCAGCATTATTACATGATGTTGTAGAAGATACAGAAGTGACATATGATAACATAAAAAATGAATTTGGCGAAGAAATTGCAGAAATGGTTGATGGTGTAACTAAATTAAAGAAAATAAAATATGCCACAGTCGAAGAGCATCAAGTAGAAAACTATAGAAAAATGTTCTTAGCAATGGGAAAAGATATAAGAGTAATAATTATCAAATTAGCAGATAGACTCCACAATATGAAAACACTAGAATTTTTAGCACCAGATAGACAAAAGGCAATATCAGAAGAAACAATGTTATTATATGCTCCATTAGCTAATAGACTTGGATTATACAATATGAAATGGGAACTAGAAGATATAGCTTTTATGTATTTATATCCAGAAGAATATAAAGAATTAGTTAAAGGTATAGAACAAAAAAGAGAAGAAAGACTACAATTTATAGAAAAAATAATGGCAGATATAAGAATTCAACTAAAAAAACAGCGTATAGATGCAGAAGTAACAGGGAGAGCAAAACATTTATATAGTATATACAGAAAAATGCAAAGAGATAATAAAACACTTGACCAAATATATGACTTATTTGCATTAAGAATAATTGTTAATTCTGTAAAAGATTGTTATGCAGCATTAGGGGTAGTTCATGATTTATATAATCCAATGCCAGGAAGATTTAAAGATTATATAGCTGTACCAAAAGCAAATATGTATCAATCTATACATACAACTTTGTTAGGAGAAAAAGGAACTCCATTTGAAGTACAAATTCGTACATGGGACATGCATAGAATTGCAGAATATGGTATAGCAGCACACTGGGCATATAAAGAGGCTAATTATTCTAGTAGAAGAGGAGGACAACAAATAGTACAAGTACAAGAAGATAAATTAGCATGGCTTAGAGAGACACTAGAATGGCAACAAGAAATGCAAGACCCACAAGAATTTTTAGAAACATTAAAAACAGAACTATTTGAAGATGAAGTATATGTATTTACACCAAAGGGACAAATAAAAGTATTACCTCGAGGAGCAACAACGATAGATTTTGCGTATAGTATACATGCAGAAGTTGGTAATCATATGACAGGAGCCAAAATAAATAGTAAAATGGTGCCAATAATAACAAAAGTAAAAAGTGGAGACATAATAGAAATAATTACATCTGATAATTCAAAGGGACCAAGTTTAGATTGGTTAAAATTTGTAAAAAGTACAAGTGCAAAAAATAAAATTCAACAATGGTTTAAAAAAGAAAGAAAAACTGAAAATATAGAAAAAGGGAAAGAAGCAATAGAAAGAGAATTAAAAAGAATTGGAATACAGTATACAGAATTATTTAAAATAGAATATATAAATCCAATGTTAGATAGGTATAAATATAAAAATCTAGATGAGATGTATGCTGCTGTTGGATTTGGAGCAATGTCTGCTGCAAAAGTAATTGCGAGAATGCTTATAGAATATAGAAAAGAACATAAAGAAGATATTGTAGAACAAAAATTAGAAGAATTGCAACAACAAAAAGATAAAAAGATAAAAGCCTCTGGTTCAGGAATAATTGTAAAAGGAATTGATAATTGTTTAGTAAAACTTTCAAAATGTTGTAATCCACTTCCTGGTGATGATATTATAGGATATATAACAAAAGGAAGAGGAGTTTCTGTTCATAGAACAGATTGTGTTAATATAAATGATTTACTAAAAGAAGAAGATAGAATAATAGAAGTTAAATGGTACAATCAAGAAAAAGTAACCTATACAGTTGAAATTGAAATATATGCAAATGATAGAAATGGATTATTAGGAGATATAATTCAAAAAATTAACGAGACCAAGGCAAAAATTATGGGGGTAAGTGCCAAAGCAACAAAAGAAAGAGTTGCAATTGTTGAAATAACATTAGAAATAGATAGTTTAGATAGTTTAAACAGAATTATTAAAGAGTTAAGAAAAGTAGATAGTGTATATGAAGTAAAAAGAAAAAAATAGAAAGAAGGATAATAAATGATATTAAAAGAACTTAAGATTAAAATGTGGATGGGAGATATGACAAACTGCTATATTGTACAAGATGACAAATCTAAAGAAACAATGGTTATAGATCCTGCAGGAGATGTAGATAAAATTATAGAAATGTTGAATATATTAGATGCAAAACTTAAATATATTTATTTAACACATTGTCATGGAGACCATATAGGAGGAGTAAAAGAATTAAAACAAAAATATGGAGGTCAAGTAATAATAGAAAGAAAGGATGCGGAGAATTTACTAGATCCTAATAAAAGCTTAACTTCATATATAGGATTAGAAAATTTGACAGTAGAAGCGGATGCTCGAGTGGATGATGGAGATTTATTACATTTAGGTAATTTAGAATTTAAAGTATTACACACTCCAGGACATACTTCAGGAGGCTCATGTTTATATTGTGAAGAAGAAAAATTATTATTTTCGGGAGATACATTATTTAGAGGTACATGGGGAAGAACTGATGTTCCAACTGGTAGTTTCGAAGATGTTATAAATTCAATAACCAAAAAACTAATGATATTGCCAGAAGATACTATTGTATATCCAGGTCATGGAAAAAGTACAATGATAAGAGAAGAAAAACCAATATATTTAGAATTAAAACCACGTTTAGCATAAATAAAATTTTGTTCTAAAACTGTAACATTAAACATATAATATATATATGTACATTATTGTAAGGAGAAATATATGTTTAATGTTACAATAATTAATATAAAAGATTCAATAAAATATATCACAACATTAATAATAACATTATTGTTAATATTTTTTTTAAGTAAAATTTTTTCAAAAGTAGGAAAAGATGATTTTTTTAATATAAATTTATCAGAGAAATTAATTGAATGTTTAGATATAGAAATACCTGTTATTGCCAAAACATATTATAAATCTCAAAATATTTTAAAAGAAGATACAGAAGAAGTGGCAACAGAAAGTATAACACAAAAAATATTAGGTATAGAATTGGCACAGATACAAGAGACAAATAAAGAAGAAACTAAAAATAATCAAACAGATGAAAATAATACTCAAATTGCTGAAAATAATGAATCAAATCTATCAACAGAAGTTGCTACTGGGGTTGAAACTGAAATAGTAACACAAAATCCTATTTCAGAAAGTTATAATGTGGAAATTAATGGTGTCAAAATAAAGAATGAAACATCTTTTCAAATAGATAATACAATACTAGAAAATACTTTAGAAATGAATAAAGAAAATGTTATAATATTTCATACACATACATGTGAAAGTTATACTCCAAGTGAACAATATCAATATCAACAGACAGGAAATTTTAGAACAACTGATTTGAATTATACAGTTTCTAGAGTTGGAGATGAATTAACAAATTATTTATTAGGGTTTGGATTTAATGTAAATCATGATAAAACATATCATGATTATCCAGCATATACAGGATCATATACAAGATCTTTAGAATCAGTAACAAATGATTTAAAAACATTTTCAAGTGATATTATAATAGACTTACACAGAGATGCTATTGGAAGTAAAAGTAATTATGATCCAAGTGTAAAAATTGGAGAGGATGTTGCTGCTCAACTTATGTTTGTTATAGGAACAAATGGAGGGGGATTATATCATCCAAATTGGAAATCAAATTTACAGTTTGCAATAGAATTACAACAAAAAGCAAACGAAATGTATCCGGGTTTATTTAAACCAGTGATAGTTAGAAATTCAAGATATAATCAACATTTAGGTAAAGCTGCTTGTATAATTGAAGTAGGAGCCACAGGTAATACTTTAGAGCAATGTTTAAATAGTATGAAATATTTATCAAAAGTTTTAGACGAATATTTAAAGTAAATTGGAATAAGAAAATACCAGTTCAAATTATTTTGAAACTGGTATTTTTGTATAATAAGCACATTCAGAATTTGTACTTATTGTTAAATTAGAAATAATATCATAAGAGCATTTTCCTTCTATTTGATAAATACAATCTAAACAACAATTGATATTTGTCAAAGATATCACCTCTTATATAATTAGTATTAACAAAAAATACAAATATATACCATAGAAATCAAATTTTAAGGAGTGTCCCTTTTGTGCATTTTGCACTTTAGGGACGTTCCTTTTTGTTCATTTTGTGCTTTAAAGATTGTCCTTTTTGTGCATATTTACAATAGCCTTTTAAAGGACAAATATCACATTTGGGTTTACGAGCGTCACAGATTTTTCTTCCATGCCATACTAATAAATGGTTTATGTCTTTTAAAGAATCTTTTGGAAATATTTTTAATAAATCTTGTTCAATTTTTGCAGGATCTGTTTCAAAAGAAAGACCAATTCTATTAGAAATTCTTTTAGCATGTGTATCAACAGCAATTCCATTAGCAATGCCAAATACTTCCAATAATATGACATTAGCACTTTTTCTTCCAACACCGGCTAAAGTTAAAAGTTCATTCATTGTATGTGGTACAATTCCATTAAAATTTTCTATAACTTGTTTTGCACAAAGCTTAATGTTTTTGGCTTTATTTTTATAGAATCCACAAGGATGAATTATTTTTTCTAATTCAGTTATATCTATATTCGCAAAATCTTCAATTGTTTTACATCTTTCAAAAAGAATTGGAGTAGTTTTATTTACTCTTTCATCAGTGCATTGAGCGGAAAGCATAACAGCAACAACTAATTGAAAAGGTGTTTTAAAATCCAGACTGCATGTGGCATCTGGATATGTTTGTTTTAATATTTTTATAAAATTATTAATATCTATATCTTGTTTTTTCATATTATTCTCCATTTAAAAGTAAATTAATTATTTTTGGATAAATTTGATTTGCATTATTTTTCCAATTATCTGAAATTTGTTTTGCTATTTCTCTAGATGATGCAAATGCTGAAACTTCAAATATTGTTTCAGTTTTTTCAACAATTTTACATTTTACTGTATAATGATTTTCGTCTTTTGGAATATATTCTGTTATTATAGAAGATTCTTCTGCAATATCAGAAATTTCTTTTTTAAAAACACTATCTGCTTTTAATTTTAATATACCTGGTAATAATGATTTTGTAAGATCTAATGCATTTTGACCTTCTGCAGTGATTTTTATAAAAGAATCTTCTTCATCTTTTGTAAAGGAACCAATTAAATGTGTTTCGATTAAATCTGTTAGCAATTCTTGAAAATAAAAGTAATTAATGTTATTAGCAGATGAAACTATTTTATATAAATGGTCACTTTTAATACCATTTGACAATTTATTTAAAATATATAAAATTAATACTTTATTTTCAGCTAAATCTTCAATAGGTTGTTTCATAAATAGCCTCCTTTTCAAAATTCTTTTCACATTATATCACGTAAAAGAACATAAGTAAACAACTAAACAAATAAAAAGGTAATATTTTTAAATACTTCTGCATATATTTATAATATGTATATTTTTATAAAGAAGGAGAGTAGCACAAATGAAAAATGCTAAAAAACAAACATTAAAGTGTAAACGGAAAAAGCAATTTGGGACATTAGAAGAAATGGCGGACTTTATCAAAAAAAACCATATTCGGGATTTTGATAGTGAATTTTCTGAAAAACAGCAGGTATATATTTTGCGGTATTAAAATTTGGCTTAGCGTTCTCCATAGGTGAATTTCGGGACGGTTCTCTTTTTTACAAGTGTAAAAAGAGAACCGTCCCCATTTTACATAGTGTCAAAAAATGTAAAAAATCATATATTATATTAGCCCAAAAAATTGAGGTGATATTATGAATGAAATAAAAAAAGGAAATATTGTAACAAGGAATTCATATGGTAATGATATATATTTTTATGTTAAAAGAGTTTTAAAATTGACTAATAAAAAAAGTATTGTAATATTAAAAGGAATAGATGTTAGAATAGAAGCAGATGCTCCTATAGAAGATTTAAAGCTAGTAACAAAGGAAGAATATAAAAATATTGAAAAAGAATTTGACAAAAAAATTATAAGAAAAATAGAAGAACAATATATAAACAGAAGAACTAAAGAATATATTTATACTGGGAAGATACTACATTTAGATGGGGACAAAAAATATAGTGAAAAATCTATGATATATTATAGAAAAATGGGGCTTAATGCTATAGTAAGAAATATACCAGAAAATAAACAACCTAAAGTAATGAATAAATACCTTGCAATATATAATCCGGATATTTTAGTTATTACAGGACATGATGGAATGATAAAAAATGGAACTGATTATAATAATATATATAATTATAGAAATTCAAGACATTTTATTGAAAGTATAAAAGAAGCTAGAAAGTATGATAGAAAATATGGTAAGAATTTAGTTATTTTTGCCGGAGCGTGTCAAAGTTATTTTGAAGCACTTATGGATGCGGGAGCAAATTTTGCATCATCACCCGGAAGAATATTAATAGATTTTTTAGATCCATTAGTTGTTGCCAAAAATATTGCGATAACAGATAAGAATAAATATATAACAACAGATGATTTTTTGTCAGAATTAAGGGATGGAAAAAAGGGGATAAATGGAATTGGAGCTATGGGAAAAAAGAGATATATCTATACCCCAAATAGAATGTAATATTTTTGTAATATAAATGTAATATAAATGTAACAAAACAAAGGTTTTGCTGCCAAAGCCTTGAGAATGAGGAGATACAACAATTCGGCAAAAACAAACACTCTTTGACAAAATCACCTACTAATGATATACTTAAGTCATCTTAAGCAAAGTAGGTGATTTAATGATTTGTAAGACAGACATATCAAGTGTAAAGACAGATATTTTCGATAGAGTAGGTCAAAAGATAATTGTTAAAGGTTCATTAGGAAGAAGCAAAGAGTTTGAGAAAGAAGGTACATTAGAAAAAGCATATTCAAATCTATTTATAGTAAAATATGAAGAAAATGATAGAACTGCATCATATACATATACGGATTTATTAACAAGAAATATTGAGTTAGCAGTGTTAGACGAAGGACAATTTAGTCCATTATTACCACCAATGGTAGTACATACTAGAAAAAGAAGAGTAAAAGAACAACCAGTATAGTTGTTCTTTTTTTGTACAAAAGGTGCACAAAAGGGACAGTCCTTAAAGTGCAAAATGCACAAAGGGGACACTCCTTTATAGTTAATAATGCTTTCATGTTAGAAATAATTTATTTTTTAATTCCTAAATATTTTTCTCGATTAAAGAATTAAATTTATCATATATATCAGGAAAATGTTTTTTTAAATTTAAGGGTTTAATATTAGTATCTGTAAAACAATGATTAGATTCTCCAGTAACACATAAATCTCCTGTTTTTTTGTTATAAACGCTATAAGATACTGTAAATTTAACACCACTAAATTCTTTTATTGAAGTGTGTATTTCAATTATGTCTCCAAAAGTAACATGGCGTTTATATTTACAAGAAAAGCCTAGAACAGGTGACATTATTCCTTTTGATTCTAACATATCATAAGGTAGACCTGCTTCTTGTAAAAATTCACAACGTGCTTCTTCAAAAAATCTTATATAATTTGAATGATGTACAACTCCCATTTTGTCTGTTTCATAATAATTAATTTTTCTTTCATAAATATGTTCCATTTTTATACCTTCTTTCTAACAACAAGAAGTATTATAGCACTTTTTTATAAAAAATCAATAAAGTATTTTCAAAATAAAACAAAATGTGATACAATAAGCACATATTAATGGAGGGAAAACAAATGTCAGATTTTGTACACTTGCACATACACAGTGAATTTAGTTTATTAGATGGAGCAAACAGAATAAAAGACTTGCCAGTAAGAGCAAAAGAACTAGGAATGAATGCAATGGCAATTACAGACCATGGAGTAATGTATGGTGTAATTGACTTTTATAAAGCATGTAAAAAAGAAGGAATAAAACCAATAATAGGATGCGAAGTATATGTGGCTATGCGTTCAAGATTTGACAAAGAACCAGGAGTAGACAATAGATATTATCACTTAATATTACTTGCAAAAAATAATCAAGGATACAAAAATTTAAGTAAATTAGTATCAATAGGATTTACAGAAGGATATTATTATAAACCTAGAATAGATTTAGAAGTATTAGAAAAATATCATGAAGGATTAATATGCTTAAGTGCTTGTTTAGCAGGAGCAGTAAATCAAGCATTATTAAATGGTCAAAACGAAAAAGCGGAAGAAATAGCATTATGGCATAAAAAGATTTTTGGAGAAGATTATTATATAGAAATACAAAATAATGGAATACAAGAACAAGTATTAGCAAACCAAAAATTAGTACAATTAGCAAGAAAATTAGATATTCCATTAGTAGCAACAAATGATGCACACTATTTAAAAAAAGAAGATGCATATAATCATGAAGTTTTACTATGTATTCAAACAGGAAAAAGAATGAGTGATGAAGACAGAATGAGATTTGAAACAGATGAATTATATGTAAAATCACCAGAAGAAATGAGTACATATTTTTCAGCATTTCCAGACGCAATAGAAAACACAGTAAAAATAGCAGAAAAATGTAATGTGGAATTTGAATTTGGACACACAATATTACCTAATTATGATGTACCACCAGAATTTGAAACACATTATGATTTCTTTAAAAAATTATGTGAAGATGGAATAAAAAATAGATATGGAGAACAACCATCACAAGAAATATTAGATAGAGCAGAATATGAATTAAGCGTTATACAAAAAATGGGGTATGTTGATTACTTCTTGATAGTTTGGGATTTCATACATTTTGCAAAAACTCATAATATACCAGTTGGACCAGGTAGAGGTTCTGGAGCTGGTTCTATAATTGCATATGCAATAGAAATAACAGATATAGATCCAATGAAATATGGGTTATTGTTTGAAAGGTTTTTGAATCCAGAAAGAATAAGTATGCCAGACTTTGATGTTGATTTTTGTTATGAACATAGACAAGATGTAATAGATTATGTATCAAGAAAATATGGACATGACCATGTATCACAGATTATTACATTTGGAACAATGTCAGCAAGAATGGTAATAAGAGATGTAGCAAGAGTATTGGATTTTCCATATGCAGAAGCAGATAAACTTGCTAAAATGATACCAAATGAATTACATATAACAATAAAAAAAGCATTAGAACAAAATAAAGAATTAAATGATTTATATGATAGTGATGAATCTGTACATAAATTATTAGAAATAGCAATGGGACTTGAAGGGATGCCAAGACAGGCTTCAACACATGCTTGTGGAGTAGTAATAACTAAAGATCCTGTTGATACATATGTTCCTTTATATGTAAGAGATAACCAAATATCAACGCAATATATAATGACAACATTAGAAGAACTAGGTCTTTTAAAAATGGACTTCTTAGGTCTAAGAACATTAACAGTAATACAAGATACTATAGATTTGGTAAAAACAAATAGAGGAATAGATGTAGAATTTGATAAAGAAATGTCAGACCCAAAAGTATATAAATTATGGCAAGATGGAAATACTAGTGGAATATTTCAATTTGAATCACAAGGTATGACAAACTTTATGAAAGAACTAAAACCAGACTGTTTAGAAGATTTAATAGCAGGGGTTTCTTTATACAGACCAGGACCAATGGACCAAATACCAAGATATATTAGAGGAAAACAAAATCCAGGACATAATGAATATACTCATCCAAGCTTAGAACCAATATTAAATGTAACATATGGTTGTATGGTATATCAAGAACAAGTAATGCAAATAGTAAGAGATTTAGCAGGGTATTCGCTTGGTAGAGCAGACTTAGTACGTAGAGCAATGGGAAAAAAGAAACTTGATGTAATGGCAAAAGAAAGAGAAATTTTTATAAATGGTCAAGTTGATGAAAATGGTAATGTAGTTGTACCAGGATGTGTAAGAAATGGAATAGATGCAGAATCAGCAAATAAGATATTTGATGAGATGGCAGAATTTGCAAAATATGCATTTAATAAATCACATGCAGCATGTTATGCAGTAGTAGCATATAGAACAGCATA
>CALXJW010000019.1 GCA_944388725.1 uncultured Clostridia bacterium
TGCATAAAAATCCACAAATTGCAAATAATATGAGCAAAATGCAAGGAGTGGATTTTTTTGAAAAAATATCAAACTATAAATATAGAAAACACAATATTAGACGAAGAACAACTAAAAAAACAACTAGAAAAAACAGCAATGAAATATACAATAAAAAATAAATCAAACAAAAACACATATCCAATACAACAACTAATAGAAAATTACGAAACTATAAAAATAGTATATAATTTATTAAATGAACATATAAAACTAGGAATAAACATACATCCTGCCGGAGAATGGATATTAGATAACTTCTATATAATAGAAGAAACAGTAAGACAAATACAAAAAGAATTAACAATAAAAAAATATACAAATTTCCCAGGCATACAAAATGGAAAATATAAAGGATTTGCACGAATAGATATATTAGCAACAGAAATAATAGCATATACAGACAATAAAATAGATGGAGAGAGTCTAGAAAAATATTTACAAGCATATCAAACTAAAAAAACATTAAACATGGAAGAAATATGGAATATAGGTCTATTCTTACAAATAGCAATAATACAAAATATTGCGGAGATATGTGAAAAAATATACAGTGTACAAATTCAAAAATACAAAGTAAGAAATATAATAGAAAGACTAGTAGAAAAAAAAGAAAAAGGAGAATTAAAATATAACAAATTAACAGGAATAAAATTAAAACAAGATGAATTTAAAAATATGAAATATCCATTTATAGAATATATGTCATATTCATTAAAAAAGTACGGAAAAAAAGCAAATGGATATTTAAGTATTTTAGAAGAAGAAGTAGAAAAAACAGGAATAACAGTAGGTGAAGCAATACAAAAAGAACATTTTGATATAGCAATAAGAAAAATAACAATGGCAAATTGTATAACAAGTATAAAGAAAATACAAAGAATAAATTTCTTAGAAATATTCGAAAGAATAAATGGAGTAGAAGAAATATTAAAACAAGATCCAGCAAATATTTATGAAAAAATGAATAATGAAACAAAAGAATATTATAGAAATAAAATAAAAGAAATAGCTAAGAAAACAAAAATGTCAGAAATATATATAGCAAAAAAAATAATAGAAATATGTAACCAAAATCTAAAAACAACAAAACAAGCCCATATAGGATATTGTTTAATAGATGAAGGAAAAGAAGAACTATATGAAAAATTAGAATATAAAGAAAAAAATATAACAAATAAATCAAAAGTAAAAATTTATATATGCACAATATTTTTATTAACAATAATAATATCATTATTAATATCAAAAACAATATCGAAAAATTTAATTCAAAATATTATTATAACAATTCTTTTAATTATCCCAATATCAGAAATAGTAATACAAACAATACAATATATATTAGGAAAAATAGTAAAACCAAAAATAATACCTAAAATAGATTTTTCAAAAGGTATAGATAAAGAAAATGCTACATTTGTAGTTATACCAACAATTATAAAAACAAGAGAAAAAGTCAAAGAATTATTTGAAAAACTAGAAGTATTTTATTTAGCAAATAAAAGTGAAAATTTATATTTTGCATTATTAGGAGATTGCTCAGAAAGTGACAGTAAAGAAGAAAAATTTGATAAAGAAGTAGAAGAAGAGGGAATAAAACAAGTAAATATATTAAATGAAAAATATAAAAATGAAGAATTTCCAATATTTCATTTTATATATAGAGAAAGAAAATTTAACAATAGTGAAGAAAAATATCTAGGATGGGAAAGAAAAAGAGGACTATTAACACAATTTAATGAGTATATACTAAAACATGAAAGAAACAAATTTAAAGTAAATACCATCGACCAAGAACAACTACCAAAAATAAAATATGTAATAACATTAGATTCAGATACAGATTTAGTTTTAAATACTGCTCAAGAATTAATAGGTGCAATGGCACATATTTTAAATAAACCAGAAATAGATGAAAATAAAAATATAGTAATAAAAGGACATGCACTAATGCAACCAAGGATAGGAATAAATTTAGATATTTGTTACAAAAATTTATTTACCAAAATATTTGCAGGAGCAGGAGGAATAGACAATTACACAAATGCAATATCAGACACATATCAAGATAATTTTGGAGAAGGAATATTTACAGGTAAAGGAATATATGATGTAGAGATTTTTTCTAAAGTATTAAAACACGAAATACCTGAAAATACAGTATTAAGCCATGACCTATTAGAAGGATGTTATTTAAGATGTGGACTAGTATCAGATATAATGCTAATGGATGGATATCCTTTAAAGTACACAGCATTTATGAATAGATTATCAAGATGGACAAGAGGAGATTGGCAGATAATTGGATGGTTAAAAAGCAAATTAAATTTATTATCTAAATATAAAATATTTGATAATTTGCGAAGAAGTTTATTTGAAATATTTATATTAATATTATTTATATATTCACTATTAATACAAAATAAATCTATAAGTACTACTATACTAATAATAATTATAACAATATATCCATTTATATTAGAAACAATAAATTTACTTATTTCATTAAAGCAAGGAGAAAAAAAGCAAAAAACATTTACACCTAAAATTTGTGGAATAAAAGGAGCAATATATAGAGGGATTTTAACTTTAGGCTGTTTACCATATAAAGCATATATTGAATTACAAGCAATATTAAAAACAATATATAGACAAATAGTAACCCATAAACATTTGTTAGAATGGATGACATCAGAAGAAGCGGAAAAACAATCTAAAACAGATTTTAAAACTTATTATAAATCAATGTTTATAAATGTAATAATAGGAATATTTATAATTGCTCTAGGAACAGCAAAAAATAACATATTCTCCACTTTAATTGGTATTTTGTGGATAATTACACCGTATCTAATGTGCAAAATAAGTAAAGTAGAAGAAAAAACTAGTAAAATACAAAATCTAAGTGAAAAACAAAAGGAATATGTAAAACAAATCGCAGAAAGAACATGGACATTTTTTAAAAAATATTTAACAGAAGAAAATAATTATTTAATAACAGATAATTATCAGGAAGATAGAAAAAATTTAATAGTGCCACGAACATCATCAACAAATATTGGTTTATCATTACTTGCAGTTATATCAAGTTATGATATGGAATTTGAAAATTTAGAAGACACTTTAACCTTATTAGAGAAAATAATAAATACAATTTATGAACTACCAAAATGGAATGGGCATTTATATAATTGGTATAATATAAAAACAAAAGAACCTCTAATTCCAAGATATATATCAACTGTAGATAGTGGGAACTTTGTGGGATATATGTACACAACAAAAAGTTTTTTAGAAGATATCAAAACTAAAATACAAGAAAAAACAACAGTACTAGAAGAATTAATAAATAAATTAACAGAAATGATAGAAAATACAAATTTTAAATTATTATATAATGAACAACAAAGAATATTTTCTATAGGTTTTAATGTGGAAGAAAATAAGTTAACAGATTCTTATTATGATTTATTAGCATCAGAAGCAAGACAAGCAAGTTTAGTAGCAATTGCAAAAAAAGATGTTCCATATAAGCATTGGAACAATTTAAGTAGAACACTAACAGTATTAAAAAAATATAAAGGTTTAATATCTTGGTCTGGAACGGCATTTGAATATCTAATGCCCAATATAAATATTCCAAGATATGAAGGAAGTTTATTAGATGAATCTTGTAAATTTTTAATAATGAATCAAATAGAATACAGTAAAAAGTTAGGAATACCTTGGGGAATTTCTGAATCTGCATTTAATTTAAAAGATTTACATTCAAATTATCAATATAAAGCATTCGGAATACCATGGCTAGGACTAAAAAGAGGGCTTGCAGATGAAATGGTAGTAGCACCATATGGAAGTATATTAGCAATAACAGATAAACCAAAAGAAGTAATAGAAAACTTAAAAGAATTAGAAAAGCAAAAAATGTATAATAAATATGGATTTTATGAATCTATAGATTATACACCAGAAAGATTATCAAAAGGAGAAAAGTTTGCTCCTGTCAAAACATATATGGCTCATCATCAGGCATTAATTCTTTTATCAATAAATAATTTATTTAATAGACAAATATTACAACAAAGATTTATGGAGAATCCAGAAATAAAAGCTATAAGTGTCCTATTACAAGAAAGAATGCCAGAAACATTTATAATAACAAAAGAAAATAAAGAAAAGCCGGAAAAAATTAAATATAAAGATTATGAAAATTATAGTGTAAGAGAATATAATAAAATAGATGAAAGAATTGTTAGAGGAAATGTTATAGGAAACGAAAAATATACTGTTGCAATAAATCAACAAGGGACAGGTGTGAGCAAATTTGAAGATATATATGTTAATAGATTTAAAAATACAGATGACTACAAACAAGGAATATTTTTCTATATAAAAGATATTCAAACAAACGAAATATGGAGTAGCATGGGAGATGAAAATTGTGATAAATTTACAATAAAATTTATGCCAGAAAAAAATCAATTTGAAAAAATAAAAGGAAATATAAAAACAAAACAAAAAATAATAGTAGATGCCAATGAAGCAGTAGAAATAAGAAGATTAGAAATTACAAACAATGAAAATGTAGAAAAAGTATTTGAGGTTACAAGTTATTTTGAACCTATGCTTTCAAGAAAAGAACAAGATTATGCACATCAAGCCTTTAATAATTTATTTTTAATTTATAATTATGATGAACAAAAGAATATTGTAATAGTAAAAAGAAAAAGAAGAGAAAATAGAGAAAGAGAAATTTATTTAGCAACCAAGATGCAGACAAATAGTGAAAAAATAGGAGAAGTAGAATATGAAATAAGCAAAGAAAGATTCATTGGAAGAAATAATTTAGATATTCCCCAAATGATAAAAAATTCTACACCATTATCTAAAAAAATAGGCTTAGTAACAGAAAGTGTTTTAGCGCAAAAACTTACAATAAAATTAAAAGCAAAAGAAACTGCATATATAGATTTAATTATATCATTGGAATATGAAAAAGAACTTGCAATAAAAAATATAGAAAAATATAATATAACAGAAAATGTAAATAGAGAATTTGATATAGTAAAAGTAAAAACAGAAGAAGAAGCTAGATATCTTGATATTAAAGGAAAAGATATAGATATTTATCAAAAAGTAATGTCATATATAATGTTTGACAATCCAATAAAACAAAACAATAAATTATCAAATAAGATGTATGAACAAAAACAATTATGGAAGTATGGAATTTCAGGAGATTTACCAATTATAACAGTAACAATAAAATATATTAATGACATATATGTTGTAAAACAAGTTTTAAAATTATATGAATTTTTAAAAACAAAAAATATGAAAATTGAATTAGTAATAATAGATGAAGAAAAATATAGTTATGAAAATTATATAAAAGATGAGATAGAAGGAGCAATATTAAATAATAATTTGACATATATGAAAAATATATATGGAGGAATATTTGTATTATCAAAAAGTGAAGTGGATGTACAAGATATAAATTTAATTAAATTTTTATCTGTTTTAGTTATAGATAGTCATTTAGGAAATTTAGAAAATATAATAAAGGATTTAGAAGAAGAAAAATTAGATAATTATAGAATAACAGAAAAAACAAATAATTATATAATAAATAAAGTTGACAATAGTGATAATGTAGATATTTTAAGAAATTATCAAAATTTAAAATATTATAATGAATATGGAGCTTTTTCTGAAGATGGTAAAGAATACTATATAAAAATTAATTCTAAAATTAATACACCAACAACTTGGAGTCATATTATTGCCAATAAAAATTTTGGAACCGTTATAACTGAAAGTAACGGAGGATATACATGGTATAAAAATAGTAGATTAAACAGAATAACAAGTTGGCATAATTGCAGTAGTGTAAACATACCATCAGAAATAATATATTTAAAAGATGAAGAAACAGGAAAGTCTTGGAGCTTAACAGCAATGCCAAAACCAGATGATAAAAATTATAATGCGATATTTGGTTTTGGATATGCAAAATTTATTCATTCAAGTAATGAAATAATGCAAGAATTAGAAATTTTTGTTCCTAAAGATGATAGTGCAAAAATAAATATAATAACATTAAAAAATAATGCACCTAAAAAGAAAAAGATTAAAATTTTTTATTATATAAAATCAGTTTTAGGGGAGGACGAAATAAAGTCACAAGGAAATATAAAAGTTCAATATGAAGAAAATACTAATATGGTGATTGCGAAAAATTTATATAAAACAGAAGAATTTAATAATATCGTTTATGTATCAAGTAGTGAAAAAATAAAATCATTTACAGGAGATAAAAAAAGCTTTTTGGGAAAAGGAGGAATACAAAATCCAAGTTCATTAAATTATATGAGATTAAATAATGATACAGGAATAGGTAAACAAGCTTGTATCACTATAGAATTAGAAGTAGAAATAGAAAGTTTCTCTAATAAGCAAATATCAATAATAATAGGAGCAGAAGAAAAATTATTAACTGCAAAAGACATTGCTTATAAATATTCAAAACTACAGAACTGTTTAATAGAATTAACGAAAGTTAAAAATTATTGGAGAGATTTATTAGGAAGAGTACAAGTAAAAACACCATATGAGTCAATAAATATAATGTTAAATGGTTGGGTAATGTATCAAACAATAGTTAGTAGATTACTAGGGAGAAGCGGATTTTATCAATCTGGAGGAGCGTATGGCTTTAGGGATCAATTGCAAGATACTTTTTCAACAAAATATTTAGATACAAATATTTTATATAATCAAATTATAAAGCATAGTAAACATCAATTTATAGAAGGAGATGTAGAACATTGGTGGCATGAAGAAAATAATAGAGGAATTAGAACAAGATTTTCAGATGATTTATTGTGGTTACCATTTGCAGTAATACAATATATAAGTTTTACAGGAGATTATAGTATTTTAGAAGAAGAAACAGAATATATACAGGGAAATATTTTAAGTGAGGAAGAAAATGAAAGATATGATTTATATTTACCAAGTAATAAAAAAGAAAGTATTTATGAACATTGTAAAAAAGCAATAAAAAGAGCTTGTGATTTTGGAGAAAATGGTTTACCTAAAATTGGAATAGGGGACTGGAATGATGGATTTAGCAATATAGGACCAAGAGGAAAAGGAGAAAGCGTTTGGTTAGGATTTTTCTTGTATACAATATTAAAACATTTTATAAAAATTGCTGAACATCAAGGAGATGAAGAAATTGTCAATGAATATAAATTAATAATGGATGAATTAAGAAAGTGTTTAAACAAAAATGCTTGGGATGGAAGATGGTATAAAAGAGCATTTGCAGATAATGGTGATGTATATGGAAGTATGGAAAATGAGGAATGTAGAATAGATAGTATATCGCAAAGTTGGTCTGTAATATCTAGTGCAGGAACAGATGAAAAGAAAAATCTAGCAATCCAAAGTCTAGAAAATCATTTAGTTGATGTAGAAAATGGAATTATAAAATTATTAGATCCTCCTTTTGAGAAAAGCAAATTAGAACCAGGATATATAAAGTCATACTTACCTGGAGTTCGTGAAAATGGTGGACAATATACACATGGTGCAATATGGGCAATAATAGCAGAAACAATTTTAGAAAAAGGTGATAAAGCTATAGAATTGTATAGAATGATAACTCCAATAGAACATGCAAGAACTAAAGACGCAGCAAATAAATATAAAGTTGAACCATATGTAATGCCAGCAGATATATATGGCGCTCAAAATCTTGCAGGAAGAGGAGGATGGACTTGGTATACAGGTTCAAGCAGTTGGTATTATATTTGTGGAATAGAATATATTTTAGGATTAAAAATTAATAATAATATATTAAGCATAAATCCTTGTATTTCGAAAGAATGGAAAGAATATGGTATAAAATATAAATATGGAGAAAGTATTTATAATATTACAGTAAAAAATCCATATGGAAGAAATACTGGTGTAAGTAAAGTTATATTAAATGGAGAAGTAATTGAAAATAAAATTAAGTTAGACGGAACAGGAAGAGTGTTTAATCTAGAAGTTGAGATGTAAATTTGGGGACGGTTCTCTTTTTTACCTTAGGTAAATTTGGGGACGGTTCTCTTTTTTCCTGTTAATATTTTTAGAAAAAAGTATAGAAAAAATCACATAAATATGTTACAATAATTGATGGCGAAAGGGACAAAAAATATTATTTTTATGGGGAGAAAGAGAGGAAAATTTGCCTAGATTATCAAGAAAATTTAGTTATTCAAAAGTATATCATATTATAGTTAAAGGAATAGATAGTCAAAATATCTTTTATGATGAAAAAGATAGAAATGTATTTTTAAAATATTTGTTAGAAAATAAAAAACAATATGAATATCAAATATATGCATATTGTTTAATGGTTAATCATGTTCATTTAATAATTAGAGTCAATGATGAGTTTTTATCAAAAGTTATTCAATGTTTACTAGTTAGATATGTTAGTTATTTCAATAAAAAATATGATAGGTCAGGAACATTATTTCAAGATAGATTTAAAAGTAAATTAGTTGAAAATCAAAGATATTTTTTAGAAGTCTGTAAATATGTACATAGAAATCCAGAAAAAGCAAGAATTTGTAAAACAGAAAAATATGAATGGAGCAGTTATTTAGAATACATAAAAAAAGAAAAAATTATAGATAAGAATGTATTATTACATTATTTTAACGATAATATTGATGAATTTATAAATTTTACAACTAGAAATAATGAATTAAGTGAAATAGATAATTTTGCTGAATTTGAAGTGATAGAAAGATTAACAGATGAACAAGCTACAGATATTATAATGCAAAAATTTAAAATTAATGATACAAAGCAATTAGAAAAATATTTTAAAAATATGTCCAAAGAAGAATTAAAACAAAAAATTCTAGAAATAAAGAAAATTAAAGGAACAAATATAACTCAAATTGCAAGAATTACTAGAAAAACTAGAAGAATAATTGAAGGTATATGGAATAAAATATGAAAAATGTAAAAAAGAGAACCGTCCCCAAATTTACATTTGTAAAAAAGAGAACCGTCCCCAAATTTAAAATTCACAGTTTTTTGGAGTTCTTGGGAAAGGAAGAACATCTCTAATATTTTGCATACCTGTTAAATACATAAGAGCTCTTTCAAAACCAAGACCAAAACCAGCATGGTTTACACTACCATATTTACGAAGATCAAGATACCAATCATAAGAAGAAATATCCATATTAAGTTCTTTCATTCTACTTAACAATTTATCATAATCTTCTTCTCTTTGACTACCACCAATAATCTCACCAATACCAGGTGCTAATAAGTCAGCAGCAGCGACAGTTTTTCCATCTGGATTTTGTTTCATATAAAAAGCTTTAATATCCATTGGATAATCTGTTACAAAAACAGGTTTTTTAAATATTTGCTCACATAAAAATCTTTCATGCTCTGTTTGTAAATCAACACCCCAAGAAACTTTATACTCAAATTTATCATTATGTTTTTCTAATTCTTTAATTGCATCTGTATAAGTGATTCTTGCAAAATCAGAATTAATTACATTATGCAATCTTTCTAATAAAGTTTTATCGACAAAATTATTAAAGAATTCCATTTCTTCTGGGCAATTTTCTAAAACATATGAGAAAATATATTTAATCATATCTTCTGCTAAATCCATATCATCATTTAAATCTGCGAAACAAATTTCAGGTTCAATCATCCAAAATTCTGCAGCATGTTTTACTGTATTTGAGTTTTCAGCTCTAAAAGTAGGTCCAAATGTATAAACATTTCTAAATGCAGTTGCAAAAGTTTCAGCATTTAATTGACCACTAACAGTAAGATGAGCAGGTTTTCCAAAAAAGTCTTGAGAATAATCTACTTCATTTTTTTCTGTTAAAGGTACATTTGCTAAATCAAAAGAATTGACATTAAACATTTCTCCAGCACCTTCTGCATCACTTGAAGTTAAAATAGGTGTGTGAACATAAACGAAACCACGTTCTTGGAAAAATTTATGTATAGCATAACTTAAAACACTTCTTACTCTAAATACTGCACTAAAAGTATTTGTTCTAGGGCGAAGATGAGCAATCGTACGCAAATATTCAAAAGAATGTCTTTTCTTTTGAAGAGGATATTCGGCAGGGCATAAGTTTAAAATTTTTATACTTTCTGCTTGAATTTCAAAAGGTTGTTTCGCATTTTCTGTAACAACAAGAGTCCCAACAACATTAATTGAAGAGCTAATTGTTAATTTTGTGATTTCATTAAAATTTGATAATTTATCAGTAAAAACGATTTGTACATTCTTAAAAAAAGAACCATCATTTAATTCGATAAATCCAAATGTTTTTGAGTCTCTAACAGTTCTAACCCAACCTTCAATTTCAATTTTTTTATTAACATATTTAGAAGTATTTCTAAATAATTCTTTAATTACTAAATCTGACATATTTTACCTCCATTTATATTATGTAAAGATTATACAATATTATACTTGAAAATACAAGGAAAGAACGAAAAAAATAAAAAAAATATTGAAAAAAATAAAATAACATAGTAAAATGGGAATATAAAAAATATTATTTTGCGTGTAAAGAACATATACTTTAGAGAAGGAAGGAAATAAATATGTCCAAAAAAAAGACTTTAATTATTATAACAAGTATATTAGTAATTGTAATAAGTATAATAATGTCAATATATTTACCAAATAGAAAAAAGATAGAAGAAAAAATAGAAGTAACGTCAACATATTATAAAATGAAAGAAGAAGATAAGTATGGAATTATAAATGAAAAAGGAGAATTAATATTAGAACCTAAATATGAAGAAATAATAATTCCAAATGCGAATAAAGCAGTTTTTATCTGTAAAAATGAAGATGAACAAAAAATATTAAACGATAAAAATGAAGAAATATTAACACAGTATGAAAATATAGAGCCAATACAATTGATAAATATAATAACAGAATCTGCTTATGAGACAAATGTATTAAAATATCAAAAAGACGGAAAATATGGATTGATTAATTTGGAAGGAGAGAAAATAGCAGATCCTAAATATGATGAAATTTCAAGTTTAGGATATAAAGATGGGGAAGTATTAATAAAAGAAAATAATAAATATGGAATATTAAATACTATAACAGGAACAACAATAATAAAAACAATATATGATTCAATTGAGTCAGACCAATATTACAATGAAACAAATGGTTATAAAAGATCTGGATATATAGTATGTAATGTAACTTCAGATGGATATAGATATGGATATTATGATTATGAGGGAGAAATGGTATTAGAAGCAGAATATAATCAAATAACAAGATTAACCCAAGTTGGTGACAAAACAGATATTTACTTGATAATTGCTAAAAATGGGCAATATGGAGTTTATATAAATAATAATAAAGTTATTAACACAGAATACCAATCAATATCATATAATAGTGGATTAGAAATGTTTGTAGTAGAAAAGACAGGACAATTTGGAGCAATAAATGAAAAAGGTGTACAAATATTAAATATAGAATATTCTGATATTCAAATAAATGGAATATATATGTATACAAAAAAAGGAGAAGAACAAATAATTTATGATATTGAAGGAAAGAAAATAAATATTCCTTCAAATGTAATAATAGAAAAAACTGATAATCCAGATTATTATATAAAAATAGAACAAAACGAAGAAACAACATATACACTAGTAAATTCAAGATATGAGGATGTAATTGAACAAAAATATACATATATAGAAAATTTATATAACGGATATTTTATAGCTATAAACGATTCAGGAAAAACAGGAATAATAGACATAGAAGGAAACGTAATAGTAAATTTTGTATATGATTTAATACAAACAGTAAAAAATAAAGATGTAATTCAAGCATTTGATTTTGAAAATAATATAACAGATATTTATAATAAAGATATGAAAAAAACAATTGAAATTAATAATGCTAAAATAGAGAGTAATAAAGAATATATAAAAGTTTATAATGAAGAAGAAGAAATATATTTAGATAACAATGGAGATAAAATTGTAAAAAAGGAAATTTTAGAAGAAATAAAAAATTCAGATGCGACAGTTCAGATAGGAGAATATAAAAAAGTAATAGAAGAAATAGGAAGCTATTATTATACAAAAATAAAATAAAAAGTTTAAAAAAGCAATATATAGTAAATAATAAAAATGAACAAAAGGGACAGTCCTTAAAGTTCATTTTGAACAAAAGGGACAGTCCTTAAAATAAAAAATTAAGGACTGTTTTTTTATTTTTATTAGATTAAAAGGAGAAAAAAGATGGGTATAGGAATAGCGTTAGCTGGTGGAGGAATTAGAGGTATAGCACATACTGGAGTCTTAAAAGCATTGGAAGATAATCAAATTGAAGTTGAAGCAATAGGAGGAACAAGTGCTGGAAGTATTGTAGCAGCATTATATGCAATGGGATATAAGCCGTATTATATCTATGTATTATTTAAAAAGTATGCTCAAGAAATAATTAATATAAGAAATACACATATAATAAATGGAATAGGAAGTTTGGTACTAAATAAAAAAATTGGTTTTTCAGGCATTAATGATGGGATATCATTAGAAAAAATGTACAATGAATTAGCATTAAAAAAAGGAGTTAAATTAATAGCGGATATAAAAATGCCGATAGTAATTCCTGCTGTAGATATAAGTGAAGCTAAAGAATATATTTTTACAAATTGTGCTGATAGAAATAATGTATATGATAAATATATAACAGAAATACCTATAGGTAGAGCAGTAAGAGCAAGTAGTAGTTTCCCTGCTGTTTTTTGCCCTTGTGAATTTAAAAATCATATGTTTTTAGATGGAGGAACTTTAGATAATGTTCCAGTAATACCATTAAAAAAAATTTATAATAAAAAAATTGTAGCAGTAAATTTTGAGTCTGATAAGGTAGAACCCAACAGTGATGTTATGGATATTGTTATGAAAACACTAGACATAATGGGAAATAAGATAGCAGAAAATGGATTAAAACAAAGTGATTTAATAATTACAGTTCCAACAGATGGAACAGGATTATTTGATATAGAAAAATTAGATAAATGTTACCAATTTGGATATGACACAGTCATAAAAAATTTAGATAAAATTAGAAAAGTAGCAAAATAAGATAAAAAACATATAATATCTAAAGGAGATAAAATAAAATGGATATTATATATTTTGATAATGCAGCTACAACAAAAATAAAAACAGAAGTATTAAATGAAATGATGCCATATTTTACTAAAAATTATGGGAATGCATCATCTTTATACTCAATAGGTAGAAATGCAAAAAGAGCAATAGAAAATTCAAGAAGACAAGTAGCAGAATTAATAAATTGTAATCCAAATGAAATATATTTTACAGGAAGCGGTTCTGAAAGTGATAATACAGCATTAAAAGGATATGTATATGCAAACAAAAGTAAAGGAAATCACATAATAACATCAAAAATTGAACATCCAGCAATATTAGAAACATGTAAAAATCTTGAGAACAAAGGATTTGAAATATCATATATAAATGTAGATGAAAATGGAACAATAGATTTAGAAGAACTAAAAAAAACAATAAAACCTTCAACCATTTTAATAAGCATAATGTTTGCAAATAACGAGATAGGAACAATTGAACCAATAGAAGAAATTTCTAAAATAGCAAAAGAAAATAATATTATATTTCATACAGATGCTGTTCAAGCTTTAGGTAATACTAAAATCGATGTGCAAAAAATGAATATAGATATGTTATCAATGTCTGGTCATAAAATTAATGCGCCTAAAGGTGTAGGAGCTTTATATATAAAAAATGATATAAAGATAGAAAGATTTATAGATGGAGGACATCAAGAAAAAAATAAAAGAGCGGGAACAGAAAATGTTGCTTCTATTGTAGGAATGGGAAAAGCTTGTGAAATAGCAAATAGAAATTTAGAAGTGCATATAAGAAATTTACGAAGATTAAGAGATTATTATATAGTAAGAATAACAAAAGAAATGGGAGATAAAATAAGAATAAATGGTTCTCTAGAAAATAGATTACCTGGTAATGCGAATATATCTTTTAAAGGAATGGATGGAAGCGAAATTGTTTATAGATTAGACGAATATAATATTTGTGTTTCAAGTGGGTCAGCATGTTCATCTAAAAATACAACATCATCACATGTTTTAAGTGCTATAAATGTGCCAGAAGAATTTTTAACTGGAGCAATAAGAACAACATTTGGAGATAATAATACTTTTGAAGAAATAAATTATTTAATAAATTGCTTAAAAAAAATAATAAAAAATAACACTAATTAGTAACAAAATAATTAGTGTTATTTTTTATTATAATAATACAATAGTATTAATAGAAATTGCAACAAAAGCCAAACAAAAGTTTTGGAAAGCGCATAGGAGTAACAAAAGAAAAATTTAAAAAAATAAAAAAATTTCAAAAATTTTACAAAAATACTTGAAAAATAATTAGAAATGTATTATTATTGAATCGAAGTGGAGAAAAGTGGTACAAAGTGGTAAAAAAGAAAGAGGTGAAATTCAATTGTTAATAGGTGAATATGAACATTCTCTTGATTCAAAAGGAAGATTAATAATGCCAGCTAAAATAAGACAAGATATAGGAGAAAAATTTATAATAACAAAAGGTCTAGATGGATGTTTATTTGGATTTTCACAAAATGAATGGTTGAATTTTGAAGCAAAACTAAAAGCACTTCCACTATCAGATAAAAATGCAAGAAATTTTGTTAGATTTTTCTTGTCTGGGGCAACAGAATGTGAAATAGACAAACAGGGAAGATTTTTAATACCTGGTAATTTACGTGAAGCAGCAAGTTTAACAAAAGATACAATAATAATAGGTGTTGGAACTAGATTAGAAATTTGGGACAAAGCAACTTGGGAAAAATGTGATGAAAATATATCTGCAGATGAAATTGCAGAAAATATGACAATGTTAGGTATATAACTTGCAAAAGTT